>JBLHPD010000027.1:0-33608 GCA_047624165.1 Clostridium sp.
GTTTGAATATTTAAGAGTTATTTTTAGAGGGATTGGAAATAATATAATTGCTAGCGTTAATAAAAACACTATAATTCCTTTAAACATTTTAACCTCCCAGTTTACCTAATAACTGTTATTATGCCCAAAAAGATATAAAAAAATCAATCAATATATAATTTCCTTTATTTTAGTAAATCAACTATATAATTCCTAATACTTTGAAGAGGTGAGGTTATGAAAACGAAATTTAAAATATTTTTATCATTAACTTTAAGCATATTTTTTTTATTCACATCATTAGCTCAAAATGTTTATGCTGATGATATATATGTTAATGCCATAAGTGCTATAGCCTTGGACTGTGATTCGAAAATTGTTTTGTATGAAAAAAATGCATATACTCCAATTGAAATTGCTAGCACTACAAAGATTATAACTGCACTTGTTGCAATTAAATGTGGAGATTTAAACAAAAAAATTATTATATCAGAGAAGGCAGCATCTATACGTGGCTCAGAAATAGGCTTAAAAAAGGGAGAAGAAATAACTCTAAAAGAGTTATTATATGGACTTATGTTAAGGTCTGGAAATGATGCAGCAATTGCAATTGCAGAAGGAATAAGTGGGAGTGTTGATGAGTATCTAAAGCTTATGAATGAGTATGCATTAGAACTTGGATTATTGAATAGCAACTTTGAGTCACCTCATGGACTAGATAGTGAAAATCACTATTCTACAGCTTATGATTTAGCTTTGATTACTGCAAAGGCGAAAGAAATAAAACTCTTTAATGATATAGTAAGCTCTAAAGATATTGATGCTAAAGAGTACAATTTTACCAGGAGTTATCATAATATAAATAAAATTCTATACCTTTTACCAAATTCCACAGGAGTAAAAACAGGTTTTACTGGAAAGGCGGGTAAATGCTTAGTAACTTCTGTTAAAATTCAAAATAGAGATGTTATTATAATAACTTTAAATTGTACCCCTAGATGGAAGGAAACAGAGAAAATATGCAAGTATGTTGAGAAAAATTTTGAATATAAAAAATTAGTTAGCAAAGGAGAAACTTTAGAACATCTTAATATAAAAAATGGAAAAGATAATGTTGATATAGTAAGTGGAAAAGATATTATAATTCCAGTGAAAAATGATGAAAAGATTGAAGTTAAAATTAAGAAACCTCTATATGAAGTTTCTGCCCCAGTACAAGGAGGAGAAAAGCTAGGAAGAATAGAAGTATATGCAAACAATAAGTTGCTGTATACAGAGGCTCTAATGGCTAAGGAAACTGTTGAAAGGAAAAATGATTTTAGAAATAAATTTAATAAACTTATAGGTTTAATTATTCATAATAAATAAAAAGGTCATTTTCGAATCATTTATTTATTTTAAATATTAAAATCTATTTATATGTTAAGGTAGATATTTTTTAGATATTGAAGTAATACTTTTTAAATTGTAACAATTTTTATACTTTTAAATATTTTAATAGTATAGTACTTTAGGAGGTTATATTGATGAGTTATGAACCATATGATTGTATTGATGTAGGAAGTGAATATTGTCCTAGAGACACTAAACTGCGATAAGCAGTTTAGTGTCTTATTTTAAAGACATAAGATTAATTTTTACAATGCCTTTATCACCATCCCAATATATTGAATCTAAAACATTATTAATTAACAAATGCTTATTATTGAAATTTAAGACATCAGTAATAGATGAAAAGTTATTTAAAGCATATGCAAATTTAGTTATACTTTGATTATCGCTTTTACATTTATGAGAAGTAGATCTTAAGCTTTCATATTTAGAATTAAGGATCTCTAGTTCATTTCCTAATTTCAAAATTTGAGGTTTTATATATTTTGATATTTCATTTTCAAAAGATAGCTGATTTACTAAAATATTTATCTGAGATTGTTTTGTATTTATTTGTTCTGATAAGTTGTCCATTTCAGATTGCAGAAAATTATTATTATTCATTTCTGATTTAATATTATTCAACTCTTCTATCAAAATATTTTTATCAACAGTAATGTTTTTTAAATTATCTATAGTTATGGCTTCAAGTTCATCTACGCGGATATTAGGATTATTACACCGGACGCCTTTTGAATAATCTTTAGTGCTACAAACATAATACTGGATTTTTTTATTTGTTTTTGAACTAATATGACCATGTTTAACAATCATACTTTTACCACATTTAGAACATTTTAAAGTCCCAGTAAGTAATGCTGCTGCTGAGGTTCCAAGCCTTGGCGCTTTATATTTATTTGTATCTAATAATTTTTGAACTTTAAGCCATTGGGATGCATCAATAATTCCGTCATGAGTCGAAACAGCAGCTATCCATTCTGTTATATCTCGCTTAATCTTAGCCCCTTTACTTTTGTTATAAGTAAGAATGCCATGTTTATCATTAGCGGACCCCGTTACATTCATTCCAATAGTTTCAAGATAATTCATAACAGTTTCATTTGCTCTAACATAGAGGGGATTTCTTAGTATAAGCTGAATTCTTTTTTTATTAAAATCTGCCCCATTTTTTGTTTTAATATTCTTTTTAAAAATGAATACAAAAACCTGACTAATGGATTTGTACTGTAAATATTTGTCGTAAATAATTTTTACTACATCTAATTCTTTTTTTATAGGTGATAATGTATACATTATTTTTTCCTTGAATTCAGCATCTAAATAGGATAGTTTTTTACTTTCATATCCCAAGGGAGTTTGGCCTCCTAGCCATCTTCCACTTTTAGCAAGCTCTAACATATTGTCCCTAACTCGTTCGCCAATAGTTTCACGTTCGAGTTGCGCAAAAACAGAGGCAATATACATCATGGCGCGGCCCATAGGTGTTGACGTATCAAATTGTTCATTAACACTTACAAAACTTATGTGTAAAATTTCTAAATCATTTATAAGGTTAGTAAAATCAGAGATATTTCTACTTATTCTATCTAGTCTATAACAGATGAGGGTATGAAATTTTTTTTCCTTTGCATCAATGAGCATTTTTTGAAACTGAGGTCTTTTAACATTTTTTCCTGAAAAACCTTCATCTTCGTATATTATAAACTTTTCAATTCCTAAATGAGTACCTTCATGCTTGCACAGTTCAATTTGGTTTATTATTGATTCGCCTTTTCCTGTGATCTTTGATTTTCTGGAGTATATAGCAGCAATCTTCAATTTATTTACTCCTTATATAATTGATTTTAAAGTTTGACAAAAGCATTTACTAACATAAAAAGTAAAAATGCTATATTATATACAATATAAAAGCTTTAAAAAATAAAAATGAATTTAAATAAAATAATATTATGCGAAAATTTATACAACTAAAGTTATTTATTTAAATATATGATTGTAACACTGTGATTAAAACTGCATACTATAATATATTAGGTTATTTGGGGGATTGTAAATGAAGATTAACTCTACGATTCTTTTAGAATTAAATAAAAGAGAATCTGAACTTTTGAATGAACAATATACACGGACTGTTGCAAAAATAATAGCTTCAGAGTTTTCATTACAAGAAATAAACGAATTAATAGAAAAGTTATTGATTACCTAAGTTATTTGATGTTTTGGCATAAATGGGACTGTTTTTGAGGAGGAATATATATACAAGAGTAGAATTAAATAGAAAAGGAGAAGTTTAAAAATAATTAAGGGTGGTATTTTAGTAATAAAAAATAAACAATCTGAATATACTGAACAAATTCTATTAAAAAATGATATACTATTGTAATACCCGATATGAGGTGCATGATAATAAATAACAAGTTATTTATTATCATGCACCTAACATGAAATATGGAGATGATTTATATGAAGTTATGTGAAATATGTAAAAAGAATATAGCAATGATATTAACATCAAAAATTGAAAATGGGAAAACTGAAACTTTAGCTTTATGTATAGAGTGTGCTAAAAAGAGGGGAGTTCCAGTTATGGATCAATTGATGCAACAAGCTGGGATATCATCAGATGATATCGAAAACTTAAATGAGCAAATGGGTAATATATTTAAAGACATGAATTTAGAAGACATGAAGTTAGAAGATTTAAACCTTGAGAATGGTGAAGGAGAAAAGAATATTGGTAATATTTTTAATGGGTTATTTGCGCCTGCTGAAGAAAACAAAGATTTTATAGAGGATAAACTTGAAACTCCATCTAACATTAAAAATGAAACTGAAGATAAATCAAAAAAGAATTGGTTTAAAAAGAAAAGGAAGCACCTAGATACATATGGCATAAACTTAACAAACAAGGCAAATCAAAAGGAAGTTGACAAAGTTGTTGGAAGGCATAAAGAAATTGATCGCGTGGTACAGATTTTAAATAGAAGAAGCAAAAATAATCCTATATTAATTGGCGAAGCAGGAGTAGGTAAAACAGCTATTGCTGAGGGGTTGGCTGTAAGAATTGCAGAAAGACAAGTGCCAGAAAAATTATTCAATGCTGAAGTTTATCTACTTGATCTCACTGCTGTGGTTGCAGGTACACAATTTAGAGGTCAATTTGAAGGACGTATGAAGTCAATTATTGAAGAAGCTAAGGAAAGTGGAAATATAATATTAGTTATTGATGAGGTACACAATATTATGGGCGCTGGTGAAGTTCAGGGTGGAGCAATGAACGCAGCAAATATTTTAAAACCAGCTTTGGCTAAGGGTGATATACAAGTTATTGGAGTGACTACTTTGGAGGAATATAGAAAATATATTGAAAAAGATGCAGCACTTGAGAGAAGATTTCAGCCTGTCTTAGTTGAAGAACCCAGTATAGCTGAGGCAATAGAAATCTTAAAAGGAATAAGAGGATACTATGAAGAATATCATAAAGTTAAAATATCTGATGAAGTAATTGAAGAAGCTGTAAATTTAGCTGAAAGATATATAACAGACAGGTTTCTGCCAGACAAAGCAATAGATGTTATTGATGAAGCCGGTTCTCGTGCTAATTTAAAAAATAAAGGTCTTGTGGAACTTGCAGGCTTAAAAGAGGAATTAGAAAGAAGTCAAAATGGAAAGATGGAGGCAGAGGATACTGGAAATTTTGAAAAAGCAGCAGAATATAGGATGAAGTTATGCAAAATGAAAGAAAATATAAATGAAATTGAGAAAAAATGCAGTGAAGTTCAAATTACTAAAGAGGATATTGCATTTGTAATTGAGGCATGGACAAAAATTCCAATGCAAAAAATTACAGAAAAAGAAGCGGAAAAGTTATTAAACTTGGAGAGCAGGCTCCACATGCGAGTTATTGGGCAAAATGAGGCTATTAAGAGTTTATCTAGAGCAATTAGGCGGAATCGTTCAGGATTTAGGAAAAAGAAAAAGCCATCCTCCTTTATTTTTGTAGGACCGACAGGGGTTGGGAAAACGGAGCTTGTTAAAACACTATCTTGTGAGCTTTTTGGAAGTGAGGAAGCATTAATACGCATCGATATGTCTGAATACATGGAAAAACACACTGTTTCCAAGTTAATTGGCGCACCACCAGGATATGTAGGGTATGATCAGGGCGGTCAATTAACTGAAAAAGTTAGAAGGAAGCCTTACAGCGTAATTCTTTTAGATGAGATAGAGAAAGCTCATCCTGATGTATTTAACATGCTTTTACAAATTCTTGAGGATGGAAGACTAACAGATAGTCAAGGTAGAACTGTTTTCTTTGAAAATACTGTAATAATAATGACATCTAATGCAGGTACTCAGTTTAAAGCAGGTAGTATTGGGTTTGTTCAAGGTGATTATGATATTTTAGAAGCACGAGTAAAGGACGCTTTAAAAGAGACCTTTAGGCCAGAATTTTTAAACAGAGTAGATGAAACTATTGTATTTACACCTTTAAAAAAGGAAGAACTTCGCAAAATAGTAGACCTTATGATTATGGAAGTAGTAAGCGAGGCACTCGAAAAGAAAATTATATTAGATGTTTCGTGTGAGGTAGCTGACTTTATATTAGAAAAAGGATATGATGAAAAATATGGTGCGAGGCCACTAAGGAGAGCTATTCAAAAATATATTGAAGATGAGGTTGCAGAGCATTATCTCGAAAATAAATTAAGTGAAGGGTCAAAGATAACTATAGAATTAAAAGAAAATAAAATTGTTATAGTATAAAACACAAAAGCTACTGAAAATTATTCAGTAGCTTTTGTGTTTTATACTATATTATTGTTCGATTTTTTGTTTAGGAAAATTATAGGCTCTTCTAGAATTATAAAGCTTGTACTGCTTTTCGACATAAACAATTGAATTGAAAATAACTTCACATAGAAATATCGCAGAAAATATATCCATTATAACGTGTTGTTTAACAAATTGAGTGGATATTATAATAAGAAATCCCAAGACATTAACTGGAATTTTAAATGATTTTCTAGCATTAGTAGCATTAATTCCTTTAACAGCTAGGTAGGAAGTAATTACATGTATGCTTGGAAAACAATTGTATGGCGCGTCAGAATTATAGGTAAATAAAATAAGCTTTGATAATATATCATCACCTGTAACAATAGGCCTTGTTACAGCGGTCTGAAAAAAATAAAAAGTAAAAAAGGCAACAACATAACATAAACTTAAAGTAAGCATAATTTTATAATAAAATTTTCTGTTTTTAAAGCACAAGTAAACAAAACAAAAGGCTAAGAAAAACCATAAAGACATATAAGGCACTATAAAGACCTTTATAAGTGGTAAAAATCTATCTATATCAGTAGTTAAATCATATACGCCTCTTTGAGTATTATTTAGTGACCAATAAAATAAATTAGAAAAAGGAATAGAACCAATAAGTAAAAGTGGCAATAAATTTGTAAAAAATTTCTTCAAATAATCAATCCTTTCTTCTTAGAGTAAGTTTAACGGAAAATCACATTAGTTTCAATGATTTTATTGAAAATATTTTATGAATATGTTGTCATTACTATAAGAATTAAACAATTGTATTGTGCGTAGAGTGTAAACTTAATTAAATAATATCGCAGTTTGGTGTCACAACCATGTCCTTGCCATCTGGCAGAAACAGGAGATTGTATATTATGTTCACAGTTAGCAGGTGAGAATTTCTGTGACTGCAGTAATTGGAATGGAGTATGTATATATCAAGAATATGTTTCAAACAACTACAAGGCTAAAGAAAGTAGGAAATATTACAATTGCAAAATACTAAAGAAAAATAAATTAGAAAATAATATTATTATATTTACCCTGGAGGTAAGTGGTAAATTAGTAAGTGAATTGATTCATGCAGGAAGTTATGTTTTTGTTAGACGTCCAGATACAGAAACAAGTTTTGATACGCCAATATCAATAATGGATACTGATACGAGAAATAATACAATAACTATTGCTATAGAATTAAAAGGATCTAAAACCAAAGCATTAGATATGCTAAGTCTAGGGGATACGATGCTCGTAAAAGCACCATTTTGGAATGGGATTTTAGGACTAAAAAACATATATGAAACTAAAAATAGTAAATGCTTAATTGTAGCAAGAGGTATAGGTCAGGCACCAATGATACCACCACTTAAGCAATTACATGCAAATAATAATGAAATTATAGTTGTACTTGATAATTCGCCTTATGAAAATGGCTTTGTTGATGAGTACCTAGAAAAATATGCTTCAAAAGTTATAAAATGTAATACTGTATGCCGAGGTAAGATAACAGAGGAATTTAATAATATATTGAATGATTTAATTAATAAAAATGATATTAGGTTAGTACATTGTGATGCTGCAGACGTTTTAAATTATGAATTGATGAAGGTTGTAGAAGAGATAGATAAAAATATTAAATATTCTTGTTGCAATAATGCAAAAATGTGCTGTGGAGAAGGAATATGTGGTTGTTGCACAAGGAAAAATAACGATCGTAAATTGAGAAGGCTCTGCAAAATGCAGACAGAACCCAAATATGTATTAGAAGGGAGGAGAATATTTTGAAGGTTATCGTAATTGGTGGTGGATGGTCTGGTTGTAGCGCAGCAATCATAGCTAAAAAAGCAGGCGCAGAGGTAGTATTATACGAAAAAACAGATATGCTTTTAGGACTAGGTAATGTAGGTGGAATTATGAGAAATAATGGAAGATATACTGCCTCAGAAGAACTGATAGCCTTGGGGGCAGGAGATTTAATACATTTGACCGATGAAAATAGTAGACATAAAAACATTGATTTTCCTGGACATAAACATGCCTGGCTTTACGACGTAAACAAAATTGAGCCAGCAGTGGCAAAACATTTGAAATCTATGAATATAGAAGTAAAACTTATAACGAGAGTGGTAGATGTTGAAAAAGAAGGCAATACAATAAAAGGAATATATTTATCAGACGGGAAATATATCGAGGCTGATGTATTTATAGAAACTACAGGTTCAACAGGGCCAATGGGTAACTGTTTAAAATATGGTAATGGGTGTTCAATGTGTATTTTGAGGTGTCCAGCTTTTGGGCCAAGAGTAAGCATAAGTTATAGGGCAGGAATTGAAGACTTAAAGGGAGAAAGAGAAGAAGACGTATATGGAGCTTTTAGTGGGTCGTGTAAACTAGCTAAGGAGTCGCTAGCCGATGATATTATAAAGCAACTGGACGATACAGGAGTAGTTGTTTTAAAGGTTCCGGAAGAAGACGTAAATTTAGATAAACTTAAATTAAAGGTATGTCAACAGTATGCCCTTAAAGAATTTGCAGAAAATATGATACTACTCGATACAGGTCATGCGAAGCTTATGACTTCATATTACCCATTAGAAAAATTAAGAAAAATCAAAGGTCTTGAGAACGCAAAATATATAGATCCATACGCAGGGGGAAAGGGAAACTCCATAAGATACCTATCTGTAGCTCCAAGAACAGACAGTATGAAGGTTATAGGATTAGATAATTTGTTCTGTGCAGGTGAAAAAGCTGGGTTATTCGTAGGACATACTGAAGCCATAATGACGGGAGCGCTGGCCGGACACAATGCAATAAGAAACTGTTTAGGAATGCCTCTTTTGATATTGCCAAGGTCACTAGCTGTTGGGGATATAATAGCCTATGCAAATGAAAAAATAAGCTCTAAAGAAGGAAGAACAAACAGGTATACATTTGCGGGGGCAGAGTATTTTAACAGAATGCAAGAAAATGGACTTTATACTTTGGAAATAGATAAGATTAAGGGGAAAGTAGAGAAATTAAATTTAACTGATATATTTAATGAAAAACTTATTTAGATTAAGAAATGTATATTTTATAGAGTAATACAAATAATACTTTCATGTGCCTAATAAAAAAACCAATTATCATAATACATTTGTATATTATGATAATTGGTATAAAATCTGAAAATAATAAATAGTTGCTATTTATTAAAAGGATGGTTTTGGAACATTAATTTTATTTACCATGAAACTTGATACATAATCAAATTCATGCCATTTTTCAATGAGAACTTTGTCACCTAAGAAGGTTGACTCAAGCGGTGCATTATTGTCAATATAAAGCTTAGAAGTAGAGTTAAATAAAAATATTCCATCAGCCCCGGCTTCATATACATCATAAGCCCGCAACAAATATTGTTGAATATCTAGGAACACCTTGTTGTTTATATATAGGCCTTGCTTTACTAACGCTTCTTCTTCTTTTGTTATATCATGCCCACTAACATCTGCAGAGACACCAATATACAACCGTACATTTGTATCTTTAACCATATCTACATAAGGCTTAACATTAAAGAATTCTTCCGTGCCAATGCTTGATGGTATCAATGTATTAAGTAAGCCCTCATTAATCCAAGTTTTAATATCAAAACCATATTGAAGTGGATCATTGTATGGCACTCTTATGGTAATGGTTTTATCTTTTGGTAGTTCATTTCTAAGAGTTCTTAAAAATTCATTCATAATGAGCACCTTTTCTTCGCTAGAAGTTTCTGTTCCAAAAAGCGTAGGATACCTACAAAAATCCAATGTTATTCCACCTACGTTATTGAAAGAATCTATTTCTAAAAGTATGTTTCTTATATAAGCTCGAACCTGTGGGTAGTAATAGCTTAGGTTAAAATTTCCAGGTTGAGCAAACTGATTATAGTCTTCATACATAGCCCCATTTAAAAATCCGTAAATATCTGGATCATAAAATGTGTCCATTCTAAGTGATGCATTAACTTTGATGCCATTTTCATGCCCATTATCAGCTACAATCTCTAGGGGGGACTTACCAGAGTTTAATATATTCATTATTTGGTATCTTGCGAGCGCATCTCCGTCTCTAAGTTGGTCATCATAGGCTTCAACTCCATCAAAAACAGTGCCAGCATATTTACTATTGTAAGTTAACAGACCTGTAGTTCCTAAACACCAATTTACTTCTGCAACATTTTTACCTGTAAGTTTACCTATAGTGTTACTAGTAAGTGCCTCTACATTAGGATGTTTTCCTAAGAAAAAATCGGTGTATCCATCAAAATCATAGATAACTGTTTTTTTATTCAATTGTTGCTTTTGATATAAGAATACCTGTTGCTGAGATAACCCTATTAATTTAATATAAGCAATTCTTGCCCTTTGTGAGGGGTTTAGAAAAAGTTTAATTGAGTTGTTATTAAAGTTTGATATTATTGTAGATTTTTCATAAATCCACTGATCCCCAAATAACTCGTTAGATTTAAGAGAAATGTCACTAGTTATTTGGAGAGGAGAGGGATCATCTGTTTTACCAATTTTAAAGCTCTCTGTACCAGTCACATATCCAACATAAACCCTAAACCAACCATTTAATTTTACGGGCATACTTAGCGCTAGTGCATTTTCTCCATTTTCAATTATTGTTCCATTCTTTTTGTTCTCATAATCTGTGTAAGAGTCCAATTCCCAGCCACTATGCTCGGCATCACTTTGGTCTTGTGATATCATTTTATCCATTTGAGTATATATGTAAACACTGGATGGCTGGGAAGTTATAGTTTGACCAGGATCTAAATTAGAGGTCGAAATATTAATATTTACGGTTTTGGATGTTTCTTCAATTTGAACATTGCCTGTAACGAGCTTAAATACAAGGTTCATTTTCCCGGATTGAGTGATATTATTAATTGTAGTAGAGATATTTTTATTATCGACTAATACGGGAGTAGATTCTGCTACAAGATTATCATTTTTGTACAAATATGATTTAATATAATACTGCTTATTGGTTATAATATTTTCATCGTCATATGCCATAGCTATAGAAGCAGTTACACTTTGGTTGTCGTTATCAGTTGCTACAGTACAGTTTTCTATAGATAATGATTTGACTATAGCGAAATTTTCAATATAGATTTTATTGACACCAGTAAGTGCATCAGTCATATCGCTAGAGAGAATAACCATGTCATTAATGCTGGTACTTGCTAAGTCAGGATTATTGAAGTTAGCTATGGGATTTCCATCTAATAATACTGAAATTAGTTTGTTTCCATCATTTCTGATAGACCACCTATGAATGTTATTATCTTTAGGCAAATATGCATCAACGGTTTGAAAAGGAGTTGTGGCTGTGGCTTTATTCATTAAACTTATCTTTATTTTGTTATCTGTGTCTTTGCTATTAAAACTTAAACGGTATCTTTTCTTGCTTGCAACTGTATCAATTATGAAACCACTCGAGCCTTCATTCTTAGTAGGAGTCTGTAAATCTATTATTTTAGCATCAAATTCTATACTAAAAGGCCCCCCTCCTATATCTATATTTTTTGAGA
The DNA here is from genome assembly GCA_047624165.1 of Clostridium sp. GTDB lineage: Bacteria > Bacillota > Clostridia > Clostridiales > Clostridiaceae > Clostridium_AD. Next base: position 11,753 of record JBLHPD010000027.1, read on the forward strand.
TTTTTGAGATTGAATTTTTAGTGTTGTTATAAAATAAATATTGTTCATACGGAATATGAGTAGTGTATTTTTCATTTTCACTGTTATCTGCTATAAATGAGTTCTGTGTATAGTGAGAATCTTTGACCCAACCACTACTAGTTAGGCTATTACAGTTATCATTAAAAATAACCTTAATGTTTTTAGTGTTTTCTACAAGTGTGGTATTGTTTATTTTAAAATTCATTTGTATAGGTTCTTGCAACTTCTTATTGTCGACTGAATAAATATCTGTATCTATTTTCAAAGAATATTGCTGACCTAGATTATATCCTTTTACTGGCGGCTTAATTATAATAGATTTCAGATCTTGTCCTAATTTCAATTCTGTAGTTACTGACGTTCCCGCATTATCTACTACGGTTATAGATTTCTGTAATGCATCATCAAATTTAAGTTCTTTGTTAAAGTTGATATTCCATACTTTATTTGAACCAACTATTTCATCATTGATTGATTCAAAAGCATATGAGTTATGTGAAGATAATAATAAAATATAAAATGTTAATAATAAAACAAATGCAGTTTTTAATAATTTTTTCATCCTTGTTATACCCCCTGAATATATTTACTTATATATTCTTTAATATTTTAACACAAGTTACATTATTTTATAATAAGTTTGGGGAAAATTAAACTTATTTATATATTTTTCATGTGTTCAATATGTGAGTATATGAAAAATTAATATTACTGTTGTATTAATTTTCGAGATGTGCTAAAATAACAAAAAAACTATATTAATTACTAATTAATAATTAATATAAATTAAATTTAAATAACCACATTAAGGAGGAGATAGTATTGAAGAATCAAGAACTAATGATCATAAAACAAGCAATTATTAACGAGATAGAAGGATATGAATTTTATAATATGGCAGAGAGTAAAGCTAATTCCCCAGAAGTTAAAAGTGCTTTTTTAGAACTAGCAGCAGAAGAAATGCAACATGTGATTTGGTTAAAGGATTTGTTTAATAAGCTTAAAGAGGATAATGTTGTAGATTTTCAATTGGCTTTAATCTCAGAACCAACTTCACCTGCAATTTTTAAGTGGGAGAATATTGATAGAAAGGATGCAGCCATTGCAGTATCTGTTTTTGGAATTGGAATGCAGATGGAAAAAGCATCTATTGAATACTATGTAAAAGCTGCAAAAGAAACGAGCCTTATAGAAGCAAGGGAACTATATAATATTTTAGTTAAATGGGAAAAAGTTCATTTTGAAAAATTTTCATCCCAGTATGAAGAGTTAAAAGAAGAATGGTGGTCAGAGCAAGGGTTTGCACCATTTTAAGCAAAAATTATTATATTAATAGTTTATTTTTAATTAAGGGTTAATAAAAACATATGTTTTAGAGCGAGTTTATGTTTTTTAGCAAATTAATTAAAAATAAATGTTTAGAATCTCATAAACATAATAAAGTAATAATAGAGCGAGAAAGCCGACTATAACCCAAAAGGTAGCTAGTTTATAATCGTTTTTTTTAGGCTTTGGAGTGAAAATATCAACGATCTTATTAAGTGGTTCATTAATTTCTGTATGTATTATTTCTTTAAAGTCATTTTTCATTTAATACACCTCATCAATTACTTACTTATATATATTAACTACATGTATAATATTATTACACATATAAAGAAATTTTCAATAATAATGATAAAACCACCTCTCTAATCAATAGAGCGGTGGTTTTTTATTGGGGGGATGGGATAATCAAATTAGTAATTAAAATCTAAAAAATTATATGATTAAAGTTACTACAATATATACTATGGGAATTTTTAAAAAAGGTTACTATAATTATAAAATTTTACAAAAAAATAAAAAAAATTTATTGATGTCTTTGAAAATAAATTCTAATTTAGGTTGATAGGTATAATAAATGTTGCATAGAGAGAAAATAATAAAGTGTAATTAAGGGAGGTGCAATAATATGCAAAAGGGCAAAAAGAGTGAAGTTAATAGTCAAGATGTTAACATTGGGACTAAAAGAACAGAGGCTAGCAATAAACATAAGCATGTTAAGAAAGAAAGTAAAAACTAAAACAAGTTTTCAGTACGAAAGTTTTATTCTTAAATTTATATCATATAGCTATAGATATAAAAGGAGCGTGATTTGATGGAAAACCAAGGAGATCACTTTATAAATGAAGGTTATAAGATAATGAAGTTTGAACGTGATATTGATAAGATTACTGGTCAAGAGATAGGGAAAATTGAACTAAAGGCATTAGATGGCCATAGGCAGTATATAACATTAGATGATAATTGTGCTGATGAAATAGAAAGAAATTTATTTAAATATTTAAAAAGCAAATAGTAAAGTACAGATGCATCATTCTCATTAACAGTTATTGGGCATAGATTAGTATATATTATAAGCCATAATGGGTGTATAATAACAATGATGTAAATAAGATATACTTATAATTATAAGTATATCTTATTGTGCTCTATTACAGTATAGGAGAAGTTAATATATCTAAGAACCCCTTGCCTTTAGGCGTGGGAGTATCAGAATAATAATCTTTTAACGAGGATGAAAATAAATAAAATAGATTATTTAACTTAAATAACAAATTTTAGGGGGAATTTAGATGAAAAAAGTTGTAGTTATTTTTAATGGTGGGACAATCTCTATGTCGGTTGATCCAAGAATAAAGGCTGCCATTCCAACTCTAAGTGGGGAAGAAGTAATGGCAATGGTTACGGGAATAGAAGATCATGCAGAAATAGAATCATATAATTTTTCGAATTTACCAGGACCTCACGTGACACCAGAACTCATGATGGAATTATCTAAATATATACAAAGTTTCTTAGATAGGGATGACATAAGTGGAGTTGTAGTGACTCATGGTACGGATTCACTTGAGGAAACAGCGTATTTACTACATCTAACTATTAATAACCCAAAGCCTGTAATTGTTACAGGGTCAATGAGGAATAGTTCTGAACTTGGGTATGATGGTCCAGCAAATTTATCAGCTTCCATTTGTACTGCTATTTCAGAGGAAGCACGTAACAGGGGAGTGTTAGTATGCTTAAATGATGAACTTAATTGTGCTGGAGAGGTTACTAAATCACATTCAATGCATCTAAATACTTTCCAGAGTCCAGAGTTTGGACCAATAGGGATTATAGATAATAATGAGGCAATATTCTATAGAGATAGTTTAAAAAAAGAACATATAATAACAGATAAAATAGAAACTAGAGTAGATTTAATAAAAGCTTGTGCTGGAATGGATTCAAAATTAATTGACTTTTGTGTACAGCAGGGAGCAAGAGGGCTTGTTATTGAAGCTATGGGAAGAGGGAATATACCGCCTGAAATGGCAGAAGGAGCAAAAAAAGCTATAGAAAAGGGAGTGGCAGTAGTTATGGTATCTAGATGCTTCAAAGGAAGAGTATTAGATTCCTATGGGTATCCAGGTGGTGGGAAAGAACTTAGAAATGCTGGAGTGATATTTGGAGATAGCCTACCGGGACAAAAGGCTAGAATTAAACTTATGCTTGCACTTGCTAGCACAACAAATATAGAAGAAATTGAACGTATATTCGAGAGTGGACGGTACAAAAATCGAATTTAACATGGAAATTAGGCTTGAATATTGGATGATATTAAAGGCCATTTCTATTTTTGATATTATGTTGGTATAAAGGTAAAATATCCACTATGGTTTTACAATAAACTGTAGTGGGTTTATTTTGTGCTTTTAATTTAATGTAACAAAGTTAGTAGCACTCGAATAACATAATACAAAAATTATGTAAAGGGTGATATTATGAAAATAAATAATAGACTATCTAATGTTTGCGAATATCATTTTAAAAAAATTGACGATATGAAAAATGAAGTGTTGCGCTCAGGCAAAAAAATTATTGACCTCAGTATAGGAGATCCAGATTTAGCAGTTCACCCAAAAATTACCGATGCATTAATAGAGGGATTAAAAGAGCCAAGATATAACAACTACCCAACCTACGATGGGTTAATTGAACTTAAAAAAGCGGTTATAAAATACTATAATCAGATTTACAACGTATGTTTAAATTTGGATGAAGTAATAATTCTTATAGGCTCCAAAGAAGGTATAAGCAATATCATTCCAGCTGTATGTGATATTGGGGATTGTGTAATAGTACCTGAACCAGCATATCCAGTTTATAGTATTTGTTCGAAACTTTGGGGGTGCATACCGTATACTGTACCTTTAACACAAAAAAATGGATATATGCCGAATCTTGATGATATTCCTGGAGAAATTGTAAGCAAATGCAAGCTATTTTTTATAAATTATCCCAATAATCCAACAGGAGCTTTAGCAAGTTCAGAATTCTATAAGCGTATCATAAAGTTTTCTTATAATAATAATATTGTTTTATGCAATGATTCAGCATATAATGAGATAATTGAGGTAGATAAAAAAGCCACTAGCCTTATGCAATACGATATAAAAAGGCAATGCGTGGAGTTTGGAACGTTGTCTAAAACTTATAATATGACAGGATATAGAATAGGATATGCTGTAGGTAATGCTAAAGTAATAAATGCTCTTTTGAAAATAAAAAGTAACTGTGATTCTGGACAATTTATTCCTGTGCAAAAGGCTGCCATCGCGGCTCTTAATTTAGAACGTGATTATGTTCTAAATATAAGAAAAATTTATGATGAAAGACGTGAAGCTTGCAAAAGTGTTCTACTACAAAAAAATATTAATTTTTTTGATGCTGAGGGTACTTTTTATTTGTGGTGCAGAACACCTAGAAACTATACAACAAATGAGTTTTGCGAAGAATTATTAATTAATCATGGCATTTTGGTTACACCGGGGAATGTTTTTGGGAAACTTGGATACGATTATTTTCGTATAGCATTGACTAAAGATAAGCTTATTATTAAAGAAGCTCTAAAATTATTAAAAAAATTTAATGCTTAAATTATTATTGATATAATATTATTATTGGTATAATATAAATTATATAGGAAATATTTTATTATAAGTGTGAACTATTTTAAAAATACATTAAATGAAGTTTAATAGTATTTTTTTAGATAAAAATCGTAATAAAAGTGAAAATTTATAATTTTAGCTTGAAACTTAGGTAATAGTTTATGTATAATTGTAAGGATTCACAATGAACATGGGAAGGATGCGTTATTATGATTAGGAGTATGACTGGGTTTGGGAGAGGAAGCTCTGAAAAAGATGGTAAAAGCTTTACCATTGAGATTAAAAGTGTTAATCATAGATATTTTGAGACTAATATAAGAATGCCTAGAGTGTTAATAGCTTTTGAGGATAAAATACGAAAAATAATTGGTGAAAAAGTAAAGAGAGGAAAGCTTGATGTATTTGTAACTCAAGGCAATTATGATAAAGAAGATGTTGAGGCTTATTTGAATGAAAAATTAGCTGAAAGTTATCTGAAATGTTTTCGAACATTAAAAGACAAATATGATCTAGATGGCGAAATATCAGTCTCTCAGATAGCTAGATTACCAGAGGTAATAACTCTTAAACAAAAGGAAGAAGATGTTTCACAAACCTTTGAGCAGATAGAGCAATCACTAACAAAAGCGCTTGACGCTCTACTTTTTATGAGAGAAAGAGAAGGCGAAAAATTACTAAAGGATGTTATAAATAAATGTGATTTAATCAATGGCTTAGCTAAGAAGATTGAGGAAAGATCACCGTTTATTGTTTGTGAGTATAAGGAGAAACTAGCTCAAAGGCTAAATACGCTGCATAAGGAAGTTGAATTTGATGAAAACAGAGTTGCAATGGAAGTTGCGATCTTTGCTGATAAAGCTGGAATTGATGAAGAAATTGTAAGATTAAATAGTCATATAGAGCAAATGAAGGAAACACTAATAATGAACGAACCAATTGGTAGAAAACTTGATTTTATTATTCAAGAGATGAATAGAGAAACTAACACTATAGCATCAAAAGCGAATGATTTAGAAATTTTAAATACGGTAATTAACATGAAAAGCGAAATAGAGAAAATTAGAGAACAAATACAAAACATAGAGTAAACAGGAGGCACACGATGAGTATAAAATTGATAAACATAGGTTTTGGGAACATTGTTTCAGCAAATAGACTAGTAGCTATAGTCAGTCCTGAATCAGCTCCAATTAAAAGAATAATTCAGGAAGCAAGAGATAGAGGTATGCTAATTGATGCTACTTATGGAAGAAGAACCAGAGCAGTTATCATCACTGATAGTGACCATGTTATTCTATCAGCGGTTCAACCTGAAACTGTTGCGCATAGGTTATCTGTTAAAGATGAGGAACGTGTAGATGAGGTTGAGGAATAATGGTGTGCAAAGGACAGTTGATTGTTATTTCAGGACCTTCTGGTGCTGGTAAAGGGACTGTTTGTAATGCGCTTCTTGAGAAAAATGATTTTTGGGTTTCAGTCTCTGCAACTACAAGAAGTCCAAGAAATGCTGAAACAGAAGGAATGAACTACTTTTTTATAACTAAAGAGGAATTCCTAGAAAGAATTGCATCAGAAGATTTTCTCGAATACGCAGAAGTTTATGGAAACTATTATGGCACACCTAAATCTGAAGTTCTAAAGGTTCTGGATGGGGGACGCGATGTAATACTCGAAATAGATATTCAAGGGGCTCTGAAGGTGAAAATGGCTTATCCAGACGGTTTATTTATTTTTATTCTTCCACCATCAATGGAAGAATTAAAAAATAGAATTACCAATAGGGGCAGTGAAACACCAGAGTCCTTAATTACTAGATTTACATCTGCTCATAAAGAAATTAGTTTTGTATCAAAATATGATTATGCAGTTGTAAACGACACAGTAGATAATGCCTGTGAAAAAATTCAAAGCATTATAACAGCAGAAAAATGTAGAGTTGATAGAATGAATGGAGATTTTCTAAAGGAGGAAATTAGTAATGAATAATTCAATGATTAATCCATCAATAGTAAATTTATTAGAAAAAGTTGATAATAGGTATTCGTTAGTAGTAGCAACATCAAAAAGAGCAAGACAAATAATAGAAGGTCAAAGCCCACTTGTAAATGTGGATTCTACGAAACCTGTTACTATAGCGATACATGAAATTTATGAAGGAGCTATTGTAGCTATTACAACAAAAGAAGGAATAAAATAGCATGGAAAATAAAAGAACAGTAGTTATTGGCGTCTCAGGTGGAATAGCAGTATATAAAGCTTTAGATGTTATTAGTAGATTAAAAAAAGAAAATGTCTGCGTGCATGTTATCATGACTAAATCAGCTATGGAATTTGTAAATCCCATAAGTTTTCAATCGCTTAGTCAAAATGCAGTCATTCATGATATGTTTGATGAGACTAAAGCATGGGAGATACAACATATATCTCTAGCTAAAAAAGCGGATTTGTTTGTTGTGGTTCCAGCAACTGCAAATATAATTGGTAAAGTTGCAAATGGTATTGCTGACGATATGATTACTACTACTATTATGGCGACAAATGCACCAGTTATTTTTGCTCCTGCAATGAATGTTAATATGTACAATAATCCAATAGTACAAGAAAATATTCGAAAACTTAAGACTTTTGGGTATGATTTCATTTCTCCCACTACAGGCAGACTAGCCTGTGGTGACATAGGAGAAGGAAAATTAGCACAAACGGAAGATATCTTCGAAATAATTATGAGTAATTTGTATCCTATAAAAGATATGCTGGGAACTAAGGTTTTAGTTACAGCTGGGCCTACAATTTCACCTATTGACCCAGTAAGATTTATAACAAACAGGTCTTCGGGCAAAATGGGCTACGCAATTGCGAGAGAAGCTAGAGATAGAGGGGCAGTTGTAACTTTAATATCTGGTCCAAGCAATGAAAAAATACCTTTTGGCGTAAATTTCATAAGGATAAATACTAATGAAGAGATGATGGCAACTGTTTTAAATAATTATGAAGATTGTGATATAGTTATAAAAGCAGCGGCTGTAGCTGACTTTAAGCCTAAAGTATACTGTAACAGTAAAATCAAGAAAAGTGAAAATGGATTAAATTTAGAACTTGTTCGCGATAATGACATTTTAAAAGAATTAGGATTACATAAAAAGAAGCAAATATTAGTAGGTTTTGCAGCTGAAAGTAATGATTTACTCGAAAATGCTAAAGCAAAGCTTCTTCGGAAAAATTTAGATTATATTGTTGCCAATGATATAACAAAAGCAGATGTTGGGTTTGGAACAGAAGATAACAAGGTGATTATTTTAAGCAAGGATAGTAGTCCGATAGCATTAGATAAGATGACAAAAAAACAAGTCGCTAGGGAATTGTTTACTTTAATAAATAAAAAGCGCTAATGCGCTTTTTATTTATTAAAGAAAATTTTAAATTAAAAGGGTGATTAGGTGTATCAGTATGCTGGAGTTGTGGTGAATAATGATTCAGTTCAAGTTGATAAAGTGTTTACATATAAAATACCTGTTGGTTTAATAGGTAAAGTCTGTTTAGGATTTAGAGTTAAAGTGCCTTTTGGCAAGGGAAACAAGACATTGGATGCTTTTGTACTTGAATTGTATGAGCAATGTGATAATGTGAATAATATTAAGGATATCACAAGTATTTGTGATGAAATGCCATTACTTAAAATAACTGATATTGAGCTAATAAAGATTATGAAAAAAAAATATCTCTGCACGTATTTAGAGTGCATAAAAGTTATTATTCCAAGAGGCATAACAAAAGGTGTAAGATATAAGACTGCACAGGTATTAATAGTATGCAAAAAATTAGAAGGCAAATTTTTAAATGAACCATATAAAAACATTTATGAACTAATACAATTGAATAATATGAAATACAACAAGACCGAATTTAGTAAAACTTTCAATCAATCATTGTCATCAATTAATACTATGATTAAATATGGATTCTTAACCACGAAAGAGGTTATAATTAATAGGTATAACGAAAAAATCTATTCTAGGTATGAAGAAAGAATACTAAATGATAAGCAACAACAATCAGTGGATTTTATAATTAATTCTAAGCATAAAAAATTTTTAATTCATGGAGTTACAGGTAGCGGAAAGACTGAAATATATATGAATTTGGTTAGTTATATGTTAAAAGAGAACAAGCAATCTATAATACTTATACCGGAAATCTCGTTAACCCCTCAAATGGTTGAAAGGTTCAAAGGTAGATTTGGACGTGATATTGCAGTTTTTCACAGTAGACTGTCAGATGGTGAACGATATGACGAATGGATGAGAGTGAAGTTTGGAAATGTTAAAATTGCTATTGGGGCAAGGTCAGCTATATTTTTACCTTTTAAAAACTTAGGATTAATTGTTATAGATGAGGAACATGAAGGAAGTTACAAATCTGACAGTGATCCAAAATTCGATGCAAGGGAAATAGCTTATATGAAGTGTGAACTAGAAAATTGTAAATTAGTACTTGGTTCAGCTACACCCTCTATCGAAAGTTATTATAGAGCTTCAATAAAGGAATTAGAATTGATTACTATTAATGAGAGAGCAGATGGAGCAGCCATGCCCAAAGTGGAAATAGTTGACATGCGTGAAGAGCTTATGAATAATAATCGTTCAATATTTAGTAAGTCACTACACGAGGGTATTATTGAAGCTTTAAGTAAAAATGAGCAGGTGATATTATTTTTAAATAGAAGAGGGTTTTCAACTTTCGTGTCTTGTAGAAAATGTGGGTATGTTTTTAAGTGTAAAAAATGTGATATTTCATTAACCTATCACAATGCAGGTGAATATTTAACTTGCCATTACTGTGGAGAGAAAGAGAGAATTAGTAAAACTTGCCCTAGCTGTGGAAGCAGTTATGTAAAATATTTTGGAGTTGGAACAGAAAAAATTGAACAAGAAATTAACAGAATTTTTCCAAGTGCAAAAACTTTAAGAATGGATTTTGATACAACTCGGAAAAAAAATTCTTATGAATATATATATAATACGTTTAAGAACAAACAGGCAGATATTTTGATTGGAACTCAAATGGTCGCTAAAGGATTAGATTTTGAAAATGTTACTTTAGTAGGAGTTATAGCAGCAGATTTATCATTGAATTTACCCGATTATAGAGCTTTTGAGCGGACATTTCAACTACTCACTCAAGTATCTGGAAGATCGGGTAGGGGAAGTAAAGAAGGTAAAGTAGTTATTCAAACATATAGTGCAGAGAATCTAACGGTGCAATATGCAGCGGATAATGATTATGACAGTTTCTATAAAAATGAAATTATGATGAGAAAGGCAATGGACTATCCACCTTTCACAAGTATTCTAGTCATAACTATGAGTTCTGAAGATGAAAATTTGTTAATAAAAAATATACAAAATGTTGGCATAAATTTAAAATATGAGATTAAAAATAATGATAAAATTACATTACTAGGACCATGTCCTTGTGGAATTTCTAAAATTAAAAATTTCTATAGATGGCAAATTATAATTAAAGGGAATATTAAACAAGACATTGCACAGAAAATAAAAAATTTAGTTTATGAATCAGTTAAAAAGATATATAGTAGTATTCGGGTTAGCATAGATATTAATCCGAGTAGCATGATTTAACAGCACTTTCAGTGATGCTTTAACAGCACTTTCAGTGATGCTTTAACAGCACTTTCAGTGATGCTTAATGATAAGGAGGATTAATACATGGCAATAAGAACAATAAGAAAATATGGTGACGACATTTTAAGAAAAAAAAGCAGAGTGGTGGATGAAATTAACGATAGGGTTTTATTATTAATTAAAGATATGAAAGAAACTATGTATATTTCTAAAGGATTAGGTCTTGCTGCACCACAGGTAGGAATTTTAAAAAGAGTAGTAGTTATTGATGTTGGGGATGGACCTATGGCAATTATTAATCCGACGATAGTAGAAATACATGGTTCAATTATATCTAATGAGGGTTGTTTAAGTATGCCAGGGGTACAAAAAAATGTAGAGAGGCCTCAGAAGGTAACAGTGAAGGCATTAAGCGAAGCTGGAGAAGAGATAGTAATCTACGGAGAGGATCTTCTTGCAAGAGCACTCTGCCATGAAATTGATCATTTAGATGGCATAATGTTTGTAGACAAAGCTGTTGAAGGTGAGGGAAAATAATATGAAGATAATTTTTATGGGTACACCAGAATTTTCGGTACCATCCCTTCAAAGACTTATAAATGAATTTGGGGTTTCTGCTGTTTTTACTCAGCCAGATAGACCAAAAGGAAGAGGTAAAAATTTAGCAATGCCTCCAGTTAAACAGTTAGCTGTCTCCTATAATATACCGGTATATCAGCCTTTAAAACTTAGAAATAATGAGGAAATGTTAGAAATAATTAAAAGCTTAAAACCGGATTTTATTGTAGTAGTAGCTTTTGGTCAAATCCTTCCAAAGGAGATATTAGATATACCCAAATATGGATGCATAAATCTACATGCATCATTACTACCCAAGTATAGAGGTGCAGCTCCTATAAATTGGTGTATTATTGGTGGTGAGTGTAAAAGTGGAAATACAACCATGCTTATGGATGTTGGTCTTGATACAGGGGACATACTTTTAACAGAGGAAATGGAGCTTACGGATACTATTACAGCAGGGGAACTGCATGATATTCTTAGCAGTAGTGGCGGAGAACTTTTAGTTAAAACAATAAATGGTATAGTAAATAACAAGATAGAGCCAGTTAAGCAAGAAAATGAATTTAGTTCATATGCTTCTATGCTAGGCAAGGAAATGGCTAATATAAATTGGGAGCAAAGTAATGTTAATATTCATAATTTCATAAGAGGATTAAATCCATGGCCAATTGCATATACTCATTATGAGGATAAGGTAATGAAAATATATAAGTCAAGAATAATAAATGAAGGTTCAAATAAAAAGTTTGGAAGTATTATAGAGGTTTCAAAAGAGGGATTAAAAGTATCAACTGGTAGTGGTGTTTTACTTATTGAAGAGATACAGTTTCCAGGTAAAAAACCACTAAAAGTTAAAGACTATATAATAGGAAATAAGATAGATGAAGGTGTAATACTTAAATAAATCAAATAGAAAATTGAGGTAACAGAATGAATAATAGTAGACTCGTCGCAATTGTAGTTATAGAAAAAGTAATAAATGAAAACGCTTATTCTAATATAGTGTTAGGCCTGGAACTTAATAAATCTGATTTAAATGATAAAGATAAAGCACTAGTTACAGAAATAGTTTACGGAACTTTAAAATATAAATATACTATAGATAAAATATTGAGTAGATTTATAAAAAAAGGTTTCGAATCGGTAGATAGTTTTGTTTTAAACATATTAAGAATATCGGTTTATCAAATTAGGTTTTTAGATAAAATACCCAGCTTTGCTGTGGTTAATGAGGCTGTAAACTTAACAAAAAAGATGAGCAATGTTGGAGCAGCACAACTTGTTAATGGAGTGCTTAGAAACTATCTAAGGAGTGACAATGCACCTTACTATAATGAAAAAAATGATATTGAAAGATTATGTTTTGAGTATTCTTTCTCTAAGGCTTTAGTTAAACTCTTTATAAAGCAATATGGACCTTTGCAAGCAGAAGAAATTCTTAAAGGATTAAATTATAAACCTGATGTTACAGTTAGAGTTAATACTTTAAAATTAACTTATGAAGAAATATGGGAAAAACTTATAGAAAATGGGTATAATATAGAAAAAGGATACGCGTGCCCTTTCGCAATACGAATTATTAAAGGGAAAAATATAGAGGACAATCTTTTATTTAATGAAGGATCCATAACAGTCCAGGATGAGTCCGCAATGCTTACAGCTCTGTCGCTCGACCTTTTGCCAAATCTAGAAGTATTAGATCTTTGTAGTGCACCAGGTGGAAAGACAACACACATTGCAGAAATTATGAGAAACACAGGACATATTTTTGCATTTGATTTACATGAAAATAAGTTATCATTAATAAAACAAAATTTAAGTAGAATAGGAATTGTAAATACAACTTGTGATGTTATGGACGCTACAATTTATGATCCAAGTTTACTTCAATCTGCAGATAGGGTACTTATTGATGTACCTTGCTCTGGTCTTGGAATTATTAGAAAAAAACCTGAGATAAAGTGGAGTAAGCATATAAAAGACATAGAAAATATAATTCAAACACAAAGAAATATAATGGAGAATGCCTCTAAATACATAAAAAAAGGTGGAGTACTTGTATACTCTACATGCACCCTTAATAAGGAAGAAAATGAAGGTAATGTTGATTGGTTTATAGAAAATCATCCAGAGTTTAAGATTCAGCCAGTATTTTATGGAAAATTAGGTAATATAAACTATAGTGATGTTGGGTATGCTACTATATTGCCAAATGAGTACATGGATGGGTTTTTTATAGCCAAAATTATAAAGGTATAGTAGGAGTATAAAATGATAAATATATTAGATCTTAATTTAGAAGAGCTGAAAAAATGGATGAAAAGTAATGGGGAAAGTGAATTTAGAGCTAAACAGGTAACAGACTGGATTTATAAGGATATTTGGGAATTTGAAAATATGAATAATATTCCGCTCAGTATAAAAGAAAAGCTACAAAGTAATTTTTACATAGGAATCCCGAAACTTATAGAGGAATATAGTTCAAAACTAAACGATACAAGGAAATATTTATTTGCATTAAATGATGGTAATTTAATTGAATGTGTTGTTATGAAGTATAAACATGGGAATTCTATATGTATATCCACTCAAGTAGGATGCCGGATGGGATGTAAATTTTGTGCATCTACAATTGGAGGAATGATTAGAAATCTAACACCAGGAGAGATGTTGTCTCAAATAATGAAATCTCAGCATTTAATTAACGAGCGAATTTCTAATGTTGTACTAATGGGAAGTGGCGAACCATTTGACAATTTTGAAAATGTATTGAAGTTTCTTGAAATTGTGAATTCTGTAAGTGGGCTAAATATTGGTCAAAGACATATAACTATTTCTACCTGTGGCATCGTACCAAAAATTAAAGAGTTTGCGGATATAAATATGCAAACCACACTTGCTATTTCACTTCACGCACCTACGGATGAAATCAGAATTAAGAGTATGCCAATTGCAAATAAGTATTCTATTGCAGAAATTATTGATGCATCTAAATACTATATTAATAAAACGAATAGAAGAATAACCTTTGAATATGCTCTTGTAAAGGACCTTAATGATAGTACACGAGATGCACAAAAATTAAGTGCGCTGCTTGCGGGTATGTTATGCCATGTTAATTTAATTCCAGTTAATGAGATAAAAGAGAATGGATTAAAAAGATCTTCAAATAACGATGTTGCTGAGTTTAAGAGGGTACTTGAAACTAATAATATTCAGACAACAGTAAGACGTGAAATGGGACTTGATATTAATGCGGCATGTGGTCAACTTCGGAGAAGCTACATTAATGTGAAGAACTTAAATGAGGGGGTGTAACAATGCTGGGTGTTTTATCTGATGTCGGAAATGTTAGAAAAATAAATGAAGACTCTATAGGTTATTTTGAAGGAAATTATTTTGACATTTATGCCGTAGCAGATGGCATGGGAGGTCACAATGCAGGCGAGGTTGCAAGTGAACTAGCTATTAAGGTTATAATAGAATATGCAAAGAAGAATAACCAGGATATAGATTTAAAAGAAGTGCTTTCCTCCGGAATAAAATGTGCAAACAAGGAAATTTATGATATGGCAAGCCTAAGTGATTCCCTTAAAGGTATGGGTACAACTATAACAATTTGTTTAAAAAAACAAAATGAAATGGTTGTTGCAAATGTAGGTGATAGTAGTTGTTTCATTATTGATAATAAAAGAAAATTATTGAAAGTTACAAGAGACCATTCTTTAGTGCAACAGCTTTTAGACAATGGAACTATAACTGAAGAAAAAGCCAGGAATCATCCAAATAAGAATATTATTACAAGGGCACTTGGAACAAATGAGATTGTAGAAGTTGATTTATTTGATGTTGATTTGACTAATATAATCAAAGTGATTTTATGCACAGATGGCCTTACTAATGATGTGACTTATTCTGAAATGTATGATATTATTATGGAAAATGACAATATTACTAGCTGCAAAATGTTAATAGATTTAAGCAAGTCTAAGGGTGGACGCGATAACATATCGGTTATCGTATTTGAAGGAGAGTGCAGAGATGATAGGAACCATATTGGGGAGTAGATATGAACTCCTAGAAAAAATTGGAGAAGGTGGAATGGCAATAGTTTATAAAGCTAAATGTCGTTTGCTCAATCGTTATGTTGCTGTAAAAATACTAAAGGAAGAATTCTCAAATAATATAGATTTTATGGAGAAATTTAAAAAAGAAGCACTATCTGTCGCTAGCCTTTCATCAAATAATATAGTTAATATTTATGATGTTGGACATGAGAGAGATATTAATTATATTGTAATGGAATATATAAAAGGGAAAACACTAAAAGAAATTATAATTGAAAATGGTAGCATGAATAATAAACAGGTAATAGACTATGGCATGCAAATTGCAAAAGCACTTGAGTGTGCTCATAAGAATAACATTATACATAGAGATATAAAACCTCATAATATTTTAGTGACTGAAGATGGAACGGTTAAAGTTACAGATTTCGGTATTGCAAAAGCTGCCAGTTCTGTAACTTTAACTAATACTAGCTCAGTAATGGGATCTGCTCATTATTTTTCACCAGAACAAGCTAAAGGAAGTTTTGTAGACCTGCGTACAGATATTTACTCTTTTGGGATAGTGCTTTATGAGATGTCTACAGGAAGAGTACCTTATGATGCAGAAAGCCCCGTTTCGGTAGCCTTAAAACATATACAGGAACCAGTTGTGCCACCTAAACAGTTAAATGGAAATATTCCTGAAAATTTGAATAAAGTAATATTAAAAGCTATAGAGAAAGAACCTATAAAGAGATACCAAACTGCAAAAGATATGTTTTTAGATCTGCAGAAGATACAAAATAATAGTTCATTTACTATTGCAGCAAATGGTATGGATAATGATTACACTAGAGTTATGGCACCTGTAAATGTAGCTGACTATGAAGAAGAAACCCCCAAAAGTGTAACGAATAAAGTTAATAATAAAAATAAAACAAAGATAATAGTTTCTGTTGCAATAATTTTATTCATTGTTCTAGCGAGTGTTTTAGGACTTATGTATAAAAACTATTCGGGCAATAAAGCAAATACTGCAGATAAAATATTGGTGCCTGAAATCGAAGGGCTTGATAAGAGCGCGGCAGAAGAGTTAGTTAAGGCAGAGCACTTAACTATGTTTGTAGCTGCAGAACAAAATAGCGACAAACCTAAAGGTACAGTGATAACATGTTATCCAGAGCCAGGAACAGAAGTTGTAGCTAATAGCGAAGTAAGAGTTTACGTTAGCATAGGGGAAGAGAGTTTCAAAGTTCGCTCTGTTAAAGGGCTTGATAAAAATTCAGCTAATGCTATTATCCTGTCAGCCGGGCTGGTGCTTGGCAATGTTACCCCTGAATTCAATGATTCCTTTGCGAGTGGTATAGTAATAAGTCAAGATCCAATTGAAGATAGCTTAGTTCAAAAAGGTGATAAAGTAAATTTAGTAGTAAGTAAGGGACCAGAGGTTAAGTTAGCAAAGGTTCCAGATTTATTTCAGCGATCGGTAAATGAAGCGGAAGGATTATTGCAGAGTAGGAATTTGAAATTAGGTGATAAAAAAGTAGTAACAACTGATGATAAGTCACAGGATGGTAAAATTTTTGATCAAAGTATTCCTGCAAATACGAATGTTGAGGAAGGCAGTTCTGTAGGTATTAGTCTTTATGAATATAAAGAAGCTGTAAAAGAGCAATTTGAGGTTCCAGACTTTAGAGGAAAAACAGTTAAAGATGCAAAAGATTTAGCTCAGCAAAAGGATATTACTATAATAGTTAGTGGCAATGATGAGGATATCATTGAATCGCAAGATAAAGAGCCGGGGACTATGGTAAATGTTGGAGATTCTATAACTTTAACAGTAAAGGTTGTAGAGACCCCAGTATCACCTCCAACTGCTCAATAAAAATAAAAAATTATAAGCTATGCATGTAAAATATAGACAAAAATATTAAATCAAAGATAAACGATGGAGGATATATGCAAGGAGTAATCATTAAAGGTATAGGTGGATTATATTTTGTAAAAGCCCAAGGTAAAGTCATAGAATGCAAGGCTAGAGGGAAGTTCAGGTATGCTGGACTTTCCCCTGTTATTGGTGACAGAGTAGAAATAATGCTTGAAACAGAAAGCAAAGGCGTAATTGAAAAGATTTTTACAAGAGATACAGAGATGATACGGCCAGTTGTTGCTAATGTTACTCAAGCTTTTGTAGTTTTTGCTTTTAAACAACCCGATTTAAATATGGAACTCCTTAATAAATTTCTAGTGCTTTGTGAACATTACAAGTTAAAGATAGTTCTTTGTTTAAATAAGTTGGATTTAGTTGAGAAAGTTGATGAGGAGCTTATAAACGAATTAAAAAGCGTGGGTTGTGATATAGTATTTTTAAAAGCAAAAGAGGGTGATGGTCTTTGCGAACTTAAAACAAAAATAAAAAATAATATAAGTGTTTTCTGTGGACCATCTGGAGTTGGAAAGTCAACTATACTAAATAGCTTAGTTGGAAGAGAAGCTATGATAACGGGAGATATAAGTAAAAAATCTCAAAAGGGTAAGCACACTACAAGGCACAGTGAACTTATCGAATATGAAGAGGGATTTTTGCTAGACACTCCAGGATTTTCGGCGTTAAGTTTAGATTTTATAGAGAAAGAACAATTACAATATTGTTTTCCAGAATTTGAAAAACATAGATGTGAATGTAGGTTTTCTAATTGCATGCATTATAAAGAACCTAACTGTAGAGTTAAGGAAGCGGTAGAAGCCAATGAAATTTACACAGATAGATATAAATTTTATGTAAAAACATTAGAAGAAATTATTACTAGGGGGAATAAAAGATGATAAAAATAGCACCATCTATATTGTCAGCGGATTTTTCAAGGCTCGGGGAACATATTATGCAGTTGGATTCGTGTGGTGCTGATATGATTCATATTGATGTAATGGATGGTATGTTCGTACCTAACATTTCATTTGGTACCCCAGTAATTAAGAGTGTAAGAAAACTAACAAAATTGCCATTTGATGTACATCTTATGATAGAAGAACCCTCTAGATATATAGAAGATTTTGTAAAAGCGGGAGCTGACATTATAACTGTTCATTATGAAACCGATAGACATATTGATAGAACTATTAATTACATAAAAAGTTTTGGTATTAAAGCTGGGGTTGCATTAAATCCTGCTACGCCCGTAGACTGTATTAAACATTTAATAAGTAATCTTGATATGGTACTTATTATGTCGGTAAATCCTGGATTTGGTGGTCAGAAGTATATTAAGTACTGCTCAGATAAAATTAAAGAAGTTAGAATACTCGCGGATAAATATAATAAAGACATTATGATTCAAGTAGATGGTGGAGTTGATGGAGGCAATATTCGAGAAGTTGTTAGTAGTGGAGCTAACGTAATTGTCGCTGGATCAGCTATTTTTAAAAATGATGAAATTGAGAAAAACATAAAAGTTTTAAGAGCTGGTATTTAACATGAAAATCATAATAATATCGGGAGGGAAACCACCCTCTAAAGAATTACTTATAAAGGAAATTATGGCGAATACATTTTTAATTGGAGCAGATAGCGGCGCTAATTGCCTGTATGATTATAATATAAAGCCTGATTTACTTGTAGGGGACTTTGACTCCATTGATAAAAAGGTATTAGAATATTTTAAAAAGAGCAATTGTATCATAGATATTTATCCTACAGAAAAGGATTTTACTGATACTGAAATTGCAGTTAAAAAGGCTCTCTGCATGAAACCAAATGAAATAGTATTCTTAGGGTGCACTGGAAGTAGAGTTGATCATTTGCTTGGGAATATTGGAATGCTGAAAATCTGCTTAGAAAATGGCGTTAAGGCCTGCATAAAGGATGAAAACAATAATATTAGGTTAATTGATGCCGGGACTACATTAAATGGCACTGTGGGTGATACATTCTCACTGCAATCTTATGGTGATGAAATAATTGGGTTAACCATTGAGGGCGCAAAATATCCTTTAAATAATTACAATTTGAAAATTGGACAGAGTATAACTATCTCAAATGAGTTTGCAGTGCCTCTGGTTCAACTTAAATTTAAAGCTGGAACGCTGATGATAATATTATCATCAGATTAATATGTAAGGGACATTCAAGTAAATATCCGTCGCATCTTTGACTTGTTATTTATTTTCATGCCCCTAAGACACCAAAAAACTATTTATTTATTGATTACCTCAATAAATAAATAGTTTTTTTTATTTTTGCAACATTAGTGATAGTAAATCATATAATAATATTGGAATACTTTGGGAGGGGAATAACTTATGAGAAAATGGTATAAGCGCTTTAAATGCTTTAATCAGGTTGGTGTAATCATTTCATGTATAGGATTAGGGATTATATTAGTAGTAGTAGCTCCGTTTTGGTTATGGTTAATTGTTGCGGGAGGAGCAATTGTTTATTGTGGATTTACTATAATGAATCTTAATCATCATTGGTAGGATTGATATTTCATGTTGGGGAGGTAAGAGAGATGAAAATTATGGCTATTAAATTACCGGGATTTATGTCGCGAATAATTAGATTTTTTTTAAGAAAATAACATAGAAAAGCATATATTATGATTTAATGTAATATTTGATATTTATAAGTAGGCACATTAAAATAAGAAATGTTACGCTTGCATGAACATTTAATAAAAATGAATTGCTTATAGTTGCATTTAAATAAAAAAATGCAGCTAACTTAGCTGCATTTAAACAAAAATGCAGCTAAGACAGCTGCATTTCTATTTCTTAATTATATAGCACGTTGGACTTTACCTGAACGAAGACATCTAGTACATACATGTATAGATTTAGGCGTTCCGCTAACTATAGCTTTAACTTTTTGAATATTTGGAGCCCATTTTCTCTTTGATTCACGGTGTGAGTGACTATACTGACTACCGGAAATAACACCTTTATTGCATATTTCGCATTTTCTTGACAATGAAAACACCTCCTTAAGACTACGAAGAAAAAAATCTTCTCAATTGAAACACGCATTATTGTAACATAGATATTGCTACTCTTGCAAGTGAAATGGACAATTATTAGTAATTAAATTAATTATAAAATAAATTTTCTTGAATAAATCATGATTATAATATAAAATAATCTATATAGCGGTATAAGGAGGAATTACAATGAAAGGTAACATTAAGAACGCGAATGGTATTATATATTATTCAGAGGAGGCATTAGCTAACATAGTTGGTATCTCTACAACGGAGTGTTATGGAGTTGTAGGCATGGCGTTAAAAGATGCTAAGGATGGATTTTGGCAATTAATAAAGAGCGATGGGTTAAATAAAGGAGTAAAAATTCATTCTAAGGAAAACCAACTATTTATTGAATTATACATAATAGTTGAATATGGCACAAAAATTTCAATAATAGCAAATAATATAATTCAAAAAATAAGATATAATGTTGAAAATTATACAGGACTGAAGGTTGCAGCAATAACTGTAAATGTCCAAGGTGTAAGGGTCTAAGGAGGTATGGATTGTGGAATACTTAAAAATTAACGGACAACATTTCCGTAATATGGTAATAAATGCATCTAATAGGTTAGAGGAAGAAAAAGAATATGTAAATTCACTAAATGTATTTCCTGTTCCAGATGGAGATACAGGTACTAATATGTCAATGACATTTAAAGCAGCAGTGCAAGAAATTGAAAGCATGTCGACGGAGTCTATTTCCGAGATATCACAGAAGATAGCTAGAGGCGCCCTAATGGGTGCAAGAGGTAATTCAGGGGTTATACTGTCACAAATATTTAGAGGCATTGCAAAGGGGCTAGAAGGCATACAAGAAGCTACTCCTGAAGAATTTGCTAAAAGTATCTTAGAAGGTGCTAATTTTGCATATAAGGCTGTTATGAGACCTACTGAAGGAACAATTCTTACTATTATTAAAGCTGCCGGCGAAAGTGCAGTTAATAGCGGAGCCGCGAACGTTGTTACACTTATGAAACATGTTTGCAAACACAGTGAAATTATGCTAGATAAAACTCCAGATATGCTGCCGGCATTAAAAGAAGCAAAAGTAGTTGATGCAGGTGGGATGGGCCTTCTAATATTGTTTAAAGGAATGTATGAAGCCCTAAACAATAATATGGAAGTTTCAATTAATAAATTAGATAAGCAAAGTACTAAATCAAAAACAATATCATCTGCGATTTCAGATATGCCTGTAGATATAAAATATGGATACTGCACTGAACTTTTAGTTATCGCTGAAAATGTTGATACTAAAGAGTTAAAGAATTATTTAGAAGCACTTGGAGACTCAATGGTAGTAGTTTCACAGGACGAATTTGTTAAAATTCATATACACACAAATGACCCAGGATTGGTGCTTTCAAAAGCAGTAACATTAGGTGTACTTTCTAAGATAAAAGTTGAAAATATGAGAGAACAACATAAAAATTTATTAGGCCTTGAGGATGCAGAAGCTCAGGAACCGGTAAAAGAGAACTCTTTTGAAAGTAAGAAATATGGTTTTATATCTGTTGCACTTGGAGAAGGAATCAAGAATATTTTTCAGGACTTAGGTGTGGATGTAGTGATACAAGGCG
>JBLHPD010000028.1:0-31811 GCA_047624165.1 Clostridium sp.
TTTCTCTAGTTTTAATAATAAGCATAAATTAAGCTCCTTATGATGTCAAGTCATTAGGAGCTTTGTTATAGGAATAATCTGCTTAGTAAAAAAGCAAATAACCACTAGATAATTATTAGTATTATAATTATAATTTGACTTAGGAATGCAGTTCCATAAAGCTATATTTTGACGCACTACATTTAAAAATAGATCATCACATATTTTTTTATTCTCTATTCTATAAAAAAGGCGCTTTGGTATATTTAAATCACTTGAGGAATCAATAACGGCGCCAAGTATAAAGCTTTTCTTTTTCTTTTCTTCATAAAATTCAATGGCCACATGAGCGGTTACATCACCAGTTCTTTCGTATTGTTTATTATCTTTTCCAGTTTTACACCGCACATAACCAATTAAATCCCTATTGGCCTTCTCATGAGCTGCATTATTAAATCTAGATCTTCCTCCAGTTAAGACATACTGAAGTGCATCAAGAATAGTAGACTTTCCAGAACCATTATCACCAGTTATAAGTGAGCTTCCATTAAAATCAATTGTTGCATCCGTTATATAATGCCAATTAATCAATTTCATTCTGGATATCTTCTTCACTATCTTCACCTCCCTTTTTATAAGTATCTAATTTATCATAAACCTTTCTTATATCATCCACTTTTATTGCAAGTAAAATTGTAGGATAAATTATTATTCTGCTATCTCCAGCAGTTAAATCATTATCTATGAAATCTATCATATTAAACCTTTTAAATAATCTTAAAGTACTTTTTAATATTCCCTTATCAATAGGTTTATCCCTGAGCTTTAGGGCAGCAAATCGCTCATGAATTTCATCTATCCTCACCACCACATTTTCAGCAAGCGTCAATTCTTGAAGCTTTTCATAAAAAAGTATCCTTAAAATTAAAAGTAAAATACTCTCAAAAAGTTTAAACTGATATCTATTATAATTATAAGGATTTACAAGGTGCATTACCCCATAGGTATCATCAATCTCGAGTTCCCATCCTATTGTTTTAAAAAGATTCTCAAAAATCTCCTTATGGCTATCTATAAAATAATAATCTTTCTTATTTTCTTCCTTCTTTTTTGTAAGGAAACAAACTGACAATAATCTATTTGAAATTCTTGCAAATTCGCCCTTTTGCCTTTCATTTAACTCCGAGTACTTTTCTGTAGTAGTCATTTTATTTCCTCCAAATTTCAAAGTCATTAAAGCTATACTCTTTTACAGTAACTTTATTATTAAGCTTTTTAATTTTATAATGTACTAGCTTGCTCTTTCCATAAATAATTATATAAATAATTCTTATGTAATCTTTAACCTCATTAAGTTCTAAACTTGAAGCATTCATAGTTTTATTATCACCAAGTACGTTTAATACAAACTTATCTACATTTTCTCTGGACATTCGAACTTTGTTTTTTTCCTTGAGTTGCTTTATCTTTTGCTGTCTTTCCTCTTTTGACACAATACTCGCACTGTCTATTTCCTGTGGACTAAAATCTTTCTTACCTTCATTAGAAATGTATAAGGATTTTTCATCAATAAAGTTTTGTTGAAATACTCCAAACAGCTCCTCGATTTCTACAATAGCATCCTCTTTTAAATTCAGATTATCTTTTTCAATGATACTGCTGATATACTTTAAAATCTCAGTAACCTGCCCACTTAAATCTCTGGTATTATTTAAAAGATATTTAACCCTAGAGAGTGAGGCTCTTATGTATTGAAAATTCTTTCTATCTATCTCATCAATAATTTGATCAATATTATATAGAGCATTTATAGTATCATTTAGACCAAGGGCAACTTTATCGTAAGCTTCTTCCATAGTCTTAGATTTCTCCATCTCAAGCTCTTGTTTGCAAACTATTTCAAGATATTCCTTATCCCTTTTTATAGCCTCAAGCCTTTCAATAATTCTAGGTCTAAATTTGCTTACATTATCTGAAGTCTTCAAACGATGATAGCCCTTATCTACAATATTTTGTGCATAACCTTCAAAGTGAAGCTTCATAATTTCCTCAGGTGTCTTTTTCAGTGTTATTTGATCAATATACTCTTTAATATTTGAATTTAAGGTTTTAAGTCCATTTACCAGCTTATGTGTATTTTCATATACTTGTTCAAGCATTACGTTATACTCTGTACTTTCATTGCCAAATAAAATAGAAAAGATGGTATACACATACCCTTGGTATTCTAATCCTTCATTATTAATAATTTTATCCATAGTACCTAACATTGAAATAGCATAATCCCTTAAATTTATTATTTGATTATAGTTGTTTGTTGTTTCTATATCAATCCATCCACACTCATCTAATTTTCTTAAAATGAAATTAGCTTGATCTCTTGAATTTTTAATTGTCTCGTTATCTTCCACAAATATATTATCTTCTTGAAAGCTTTCAAAATAGTCTATAAAGGTTTGTATAACTATTTCTCTATCTACTCCAAAGGAAGTATTGTTACTGACTACCTTATACAATATAAAAAGACAGTCGGAATATATTTCTTTATTAGTGGAAGACAAAATACTAAAAAACTTAGATGGAATAATCTCGAAAAGTTTCAAAAATTTCAGCCCCCGCGCAATAGATTTATGTTACAATATTACAAATTTACTTATATTTAAACATAATTTCAGCCATTAGGGTAAAAAAGAAGAACCTAACAAACATTTATTTAGTTTGTTTTGGTTCCAAATCTGTTTTCTAAAGCTTCTTTATTAATATTGTTTATAACTAAAATTTTCTGGTAACTATTTCGCTAAACACTCCCAACCTCCTATTTTCAACAGTACCAACAATAGAAACTCTATACAGTTGCTTATTTTTACTTGAATGTTAAAATAAGCACCCCAGGGATATTTGCGAAGGAGTAACGACTGAGTTTGCTATCAAATCATGTTTTTGTAAATACGATCATTCAATAACATCACATACCCACAAATTTCTTATCTCATCTGCTCTAATAATAATCTTTTCCTTAAGTCCACACTCTTCTTCAGATATTTCATCTGATTTTTCATCAGGATATATATCAAGCTCATTCAATTTACAAATTACATTCTCCATTGCATCCGCTTCACCGCTGAAGAATTCACTCCCTCTAATCCTTATAAACCTCCATCCAAGCCTTTCAAGAATTCCTTGACGATTCATATCCTCTTCCAATTTATCTTCACCGTGCCACTGTTCACCATCACATTCAATTGCTACTTTTTTATGTTTATAAATGGCAACCATATCTATTCTAAACGAACCAACTTCCCATTGTGGTAAAATCTTATATCCTCTTTCAATAAGATATTTCATTACTCTCTTTTCAAATTCTGATTCTGCCTTTAATACCTTTTTTTCAAAATCACTTTGTCTTGATTTATAATCTTTGCAGTATTCAATTAACCCTTTTCTAATATCACCACTCTTTAAATCATTGTCTGAATCCATAGAATAAATAAGCCAAAGCTGATCTCTCGCACGACTTACTGCAACATTATATCTCTTTTTATACAAATTATCAGTTCCATATGAAGTTAATCTCATAGGGCCTTCACCAACATTTGCATCAACCATTGATAAAAAAATGATATGTCGCTCATCGCCTTGAAAATTTGCTGGATTTCCACATAAAATATTTCTATTGTGATACTCAATTGGTGCCATTTTACTTTGCAATAGCCTATCTATAAGTGTTGCTTGCTTTTCTCCTCTTAAAGTTATTACTCCAAATGTTTTACCATTATACTCTTCATTTTCACAACAAGCTAATATTAGTGATACTACAGCTTCAATCTCTTTTTGATTTGTTTTCTTATCGGATATAGCATCTCGAACTCTATATGGTATTATTGGTGGTTTTGTTTTAACATCACTAGTTTCCCTAAGCGCTTTTATTTGACCATTGTAAGATAAAATGTTTGAATACTCAATAATTTCTGGTACACATCTAAAATGTTCCTTTAATCTAACTGGTTGATATCCTGATGCTTGTGCCAAATCATATATTGAAAATTTACCTGAGTATAGAAAATGATTAGGCATGTCATATAAATATTCTTTGACCAGTCTTTCCATATCTTCGGTCTTTTCTCCAATAGCGAGTGGGCTGACCTGTTCATTGTCACCAACTATAATTACTTGTTTACCTAAATATAGCGCAACTAATGCCATAACATCAGCCTGACTTGCTTCATCGATAATAACAACATCAAATTTATTTTCCTTTGGATTAAAGTTTTCTACCACTTTGTTTAATGGCATAATCCAAACTGGAACTGCACTCTGACACTGTGGCATTAGCTTCCTTGCTTCTGCTTTTAATCTTTCAGCATTCTTACCTTTTCCTGCACCTATCTTTCTTATTAGTTGTCTCCACCCTTCAATTGCTTGTATTTGTTTTTTATTATTGTTGAATTCATCCAATTTGTATAACCATGCTTTATTAAATGCTAACTGTGCTGTATTATTTTTAAATGATTCTTCTAATACAACTATGCTCTGCTGAACATCATCTATAGAGATTCTATTTCTATAGTTAATCTCTTCTACAAATTGACAATATAGCCAAGCCTCTCTAATATTAGCTGGAGCTTTAGCTTTTCCAAATTCACCTTGCCTTTCTATAATTTCATATGCCCAAGCAGGGGCAGTTATCGCTAATTTATGTAATAGTTCCCTTCTTCTTTCAATATACTTACCTAATTCCTTTATTGATTTTATCGACTCATAACACTCATTGTATAAATCTACATCTTCATTTATTACAGCTGTTTGTAATCCATTAATTATTTTACTATTATAATTTTTAGAAAATTCATTAACGACATTCTCAATTTTCTTTTTATTATTATTTATTTCGTTGTATTGTACTCTATATATTTGTGCCTCTATAATTTCTATTAATTTTTTACCAAGATCTAGTTTTATATGTTTAAGATTACTAAATTTATTACTAGACAGATCAGGTTTACTTTTTAATCTTTCTAAGTTTATACCACATGAATCTATATCCTTAATTATTGGATCCCATTTTCTTTCATACCAATTTATGTTATCTTCAATTGTTAAGCAATATTTTTTACAGGTTAATTCAAAATCATCTCCCATATCATCAACTTGCTCTGCACCTAAAACTGCGATTTGCCTATTCCACCTATTTTTCAATTTTCTCCTTGCCTCAATTAACCTATGATAATTATTTAGTGCTTTAAATTCATTTGTTTTATTCGGCACATTACCATTCACTCTACAAGCATTTATAAAATTTTTCAATGACTTATTCAAAAATAAATTTGCCCTTGTTATCTTCCCTCCATTTTCAAGTTTCTCAATTATAGATTTTAATAGAATCTCTACATCACTACTTAACTCCATATCAATAAACTGAGGATTATATGTTAGTATACTTTCTGAACAATCAATAGATAGTTTGTAAGTTACGTTAATTTCATCTATTAATAAACTCCAACTATTTTTCAAAGTGTCTTCTTTAGCCGACTGAATAGTTTCTAATACCCAAGGAGCATTTATATCTATACTCACTAATGCTCCATTTACCCTGTCCCTAATAGCACTAAGCTCAGATATCGTATATTTAACTGCTACTCCACTCTTCCAGTACTCTAGGCCACTTGATAATTTTTCACTGCTAAATGACTTCTTCTGACTTATTATTTCATTAAATTCAATTGGTGTTATTAATTCACTTAGATTAGGCAATTTACTATCGTATTCTTTTTCCTCTTCTAAGTTTATTTTAATATTGCTAGAATATACTTCGCTAATTTCTTCTTCACTCAATGATAAACTTTTGCCTAAAATTATAGGAGTAGTCATCCAGGCTGCGTCACTTCTATGCTTATTAATATACTTTGCAGCCTCAATTGGTTTATATTCTTCTCCTGAAATAATTATCTCTCTATATTCGTTAATTCTTGCATTTTTCAAATCCATCTTAAGATTATTTAATTTATCAATAATTTCTTTTCTTTCTTTTCCTAAACTCTCAACTTTCGATTTTAAATCGCTTGGTTCTAATGTAGACCTATTTTCATTAATAACATCTAAACTATTCTCCATTTCACGTCTACCTTCTGTAGTAGCTAATAAACTTAGACATAATGATTGTAGCTCTACCACCACCTTTTCCTTTAAAACGGATAAAGCCTTTTCACTGTAACTGGTAATTAATATACTCTTACCTTGTGATAATAAGTGACCCACCATATTAGCAATTGTATGAGTTTTACCAGTACCTGGAGGCCCTTGAACTAAAACTGCCCCATTTCTCTCTAAGTGCTTCGCTACCGCTAATTGTTCTGCATTAGCTGGCTTTGTTAATAATATATCTTCATCTATTCCATTCACACTTAAAAAATTATTTTCTGATTTGTTACTTTGCTCTATTACTTTTGGATTATCATTTTCAATTCCAACTATATCGCATAAAAAGCCTGGCAATGATTGTGTATTCGCTATGTCTTCTATTATTGTATCTATAGCTACACCAAATCCAAGATTTCTTTTTCTTACAAATAATACAGGCCTTCTATAAATTTGAGGATAATTTTTTACCTTTTCATATTCTTCTAAATTCTCTAAAAATGTTCCATCTGACGCTAGTGCATGTGAAAGTCTAGTTAAAAATGAATTGCTTTCCGATATTTCATATGGTGTAAATTGACTAGTTTCAAACTCTTCATATATGCTTGATAATAGCTCATAATTAGACTCAGTTATATTACTAAATAGGCTCTTATATAATTCTGGACCTCTTTCTTCTGATATATTTATTTTAAACTGTGGTATATTAGCATCAAACACTAAATTTACACCTTGCAATAATAATGGGTGGTTTATTTCTTTATTCCCTAAATAACTTAAAATGCCGTCGCCTAGAACTAATTCTAAAGCTTCTGCTTCCTTCTTTAAAATCGAATAAAGTGAGTACAATTCATTGTATACAGCATCAGCTTTTCTTGCCTTACTTTCTTCTTCAACCCATTTTGCTCTTAATTCTTTCCATATATTGAATAGATCTAATCTATCATTATCTTCTTCTAAACTTATTGTTACTAACTTACTCACTTCATTATTACCAGAATCTATCTCATATTCGATTTTCTCTATGTATTGCTTTACCACAACTTCCTTCCTTATATCATTCCAGCCTTTTTCTAGCCACTCCTTAATATCTTCTGGCGGAAGAGGACATTCCCTTAACTTGGGTTTATCAATACTAAACAGAGTTTCAATATCATATTGGAAATTATATATATTATTCTTTATTTTTTCATGTTCTGGAATACTATCCATCCATTTTATCCATTGTTGGTTATTCACATCCACAATTACTGGATTTTTTATATTATTGAATTGTTTTAAAAATTCGAACAACTTAATTATTTTCTTTTTACCTGCAATATCCATTATTTTTCACTGCCCCTTATAATGACTTTACTTAATCAACAGATATTTGTTCTATCTGTTTCTATTACCTTTAATTTGACCATCGATCATCTACTCAAATCCATTTTTGCAAGAGGTCGTCTAAAATAATTAAATGCCACTTTAAACTTTTCACAATTAAATAAGCTAACTAAAGTGAAAATGCACCTTAGTTAGCCCTCTTATACTAGCCCCTCAAAATAGGTACATTATATTTATTAAGTATCTCATCCTTCTTTATATAATGATTTAATTATAGTAACTTCTATTTTGCTTCTAGAAAAATCCTTAATATTAATTACAAATTGCTTGTATTAATATCAATACTGCTTAGTGTAGAATAAATATCTGTTAAATCATACCCAGTAGTTCCTTTTATATCATTAACTTCACTTTTTAACTCTTCCAACTTATCACAAACATCAGTAACGGAATTATATAATCCACTACCCTTTATTTCATCAACCGAATATTTAAGTTGCTCAATATTATAATTAACATTATTTATCCCATCTCTAATTTCTTGTAAAATTTCAATTAATTCTTCCATCTACAATACCCTCCATTATTTAATATTATTCTACCCCTAAAGCCTTAAACACCGCATCTTCTGCACTCTGGTAAAAAGATATTTGAAATTTAGCAAATAACTCTGCTGGAACCGTTGCAATATCCACTGCTGATGACTTTGGAATTAATATTTTTTTTGCTCCACTATCAAAAGATACTTGTAACACATTCGCCAATTTTTCGACTTTATTTATAGTCCCGCCAATGCTCATAGATCCCAAAACAACAATCTGGCTTTGCGCTGGTTTATTCAAAGCCCCTGAACAAAGTGCAATAAATGATGTTAATGCTAATTCGCTTGTAAGCCCTACCCCATGAATATCTTGCACATGCATTTGATAATCCTTTGTTGATGTACTTATTGTTCCACTAATATTTTTAGAATTTGCTTTGAAGAATCTGAATGCTGTTTCAATTGCTTCCTTTGCTTCTCGATCTGAACCGAGTCCAGTTTTTTCAAATTTACCTGAACCAGTAACTACTTGTGTTTCGATCTTATATGCTCCAATCATTCCAGACTTTCCCCTTCCGATTGTATATATATGACCTGGCTTTCCCATACCTTCTGGTATGATTTTACCTCCACCTTGTTCTGGAACTGGTACAAATTCCTCATTCATCGTTTCCATATCTATATAGGAAAACTGAACATCATAGAACTCCATACCACCTATTTTCTTTAACTGTTCTTTTACTCTCCTTCTACCTACTAGAGCATATCTTAATACTTCTTCTACTTCATCTCTTCCAAATTTTCCATTTGAATATAACTTAATAAATCCAGATACGGTCTTTCTAACCGATAGATAGTAACATAACCTGGAGGTTTGTGTTTGCTAATTATTTTAATTTAATGGATTGGTCATATACTTTTTCTTACTATTTTCCAAACATTAGATATTGCCACTTTAAATAATCTATCCGGTATAAGAATTGCATTATTTATATTTAATATTGATTTAATCGCACACATAGATGGATATACCAATATATTTCGCTTTATACCATTGAAGTTAATCTCAAATATCGTTTCATTTTCTTCAATTCCACTTTGCTTATCACACTGCAGTCTAATTATATCTTGCAATGTACATAAATAAGTCCTTTGTATAGAACTAGGCAATATAGTTTCAATAATGCCATCTCTTACCCATTTTAACAACTGTAATCCTGCTTTACGATCAAGGTTTTCATGTACCCTTTGATTCCAAAAATGTCTAATACATTTTGGGCAAGATGAATCACAGTCACATTCCTCTAATAATACTTCAACTCCATCTAGAACACTGTCAATTAAATCAGCAACTCTATTTGAATATCCAGCACCACTTGACAAACTATCATACAAATATACATCTGCATAGATACAGTTTTCTTCACTTCTAATTCTATATCCGCATTTCAAATCACTAAATTCTACATCTAAAACCTTGCTTGCAGATAAAGCTAATGCTTCAGACAAAGTCGTCAAAGCTGGTATTAACCAAACATTAAAATACTCAGGAGTAATATTAATTTTGCTTCCATCTATTTTTAAACCTAATACAAGCATATCAGTATTGAATTCATGTCCTAAAAATACATTCGATCTTGAATGAGAACAAGATTGATTATCATTTTTTGAAAATGGTACTTTATATGGACGTTTGCGATTATTTTTTTCATCAGATGATAGTTCTGCAGGATCAATTGCACCACACTTCATACACAAATCAAATCCACTATCTTTAGGCCCT
This sequence comes from Clostridium sp., assembly GCA_047624165.1. Classification (GTDB taxonomy): domain Bacteria; phylum Bacillota; class Clostridia; order Clostridiales; family Clostridiaceae; genus Clostridium_AD. The sequence goes on from JBLHPD010000028.1 coordinate 9,765, forward strand.
TTGTTAATCATCACTAGCAATTGATTTTCTCTATTTTCCATTTTAAGCAAGCCAGTGTTTGAAATTTCTTTCATTTTACTTAAATCCTGCGGCATTGCTGAATATGATGGAATGCTTACTGTTGAATATTCTTGTGTATCACGAGTTTCTGGAATATTCTTGCCATCTCTTGGAGCAAACCCCCAAGGTTTAATTAGTGTATGTTTTTCTACTGAATTTCCACACAATGGACAAGTTAAAGTGTCATTTTCTAAACCGAACCAACCACAATTGTCATTAGTACAACAATATACATCCTTATTATATTCTTTAATTTTAAGCCAAGGCTCAGCTGCTTTATATTTAAAATTCGGTTCATACTTAGTATAGTGATCATATATTGCTCCAGAAATATATGATTTTTCATCTACGACAATCATCCTTCCAGGTGCATATTCACTAAGAGATAAATCAACACTTCGTTCTGGACTTTCCTTTATCTTGCCATACTTATCTTCTATCCAAAAATGAACAATGTTGCGTGGAAATGAATAAGTAGGAAGATACCCTTCAGTAAATAATACATCAAGTAACCTAATGTTATTTGATTGTTCTGATTCATCTTTATCTACTTTAGATATCTCTTTTCTTTTATAAAGTATCGGATTGTTTTTCACCTTATCACTCAATAATGATAAGTCTCTTTCAAATTCTCTTTTGTATATAGACCAATCAAAATCTGATACATTAGGCATTAATATTTTTGCTCTTTTTTTGTCTAAGGGTACTTTAGATTGTAACCAAACAATAAAGTCCATATAATTCATTGTTGAAGTTGAATTGAAAAATATAACAACATCTGCAGCATCAATACTGCTATTTTTCGATAAAAAATATTCTTGTAAAAAAATTAAATTAACATGTCTTTTAATTAATTTAGGATTATTATAATCAATCCAAGGTATTCTTGGTTCACCAGCTATTATCTCTTCTGGGTTTTTAAAATACCAAGAATCGTGGGGGCCATTTTCCGTATATGTAACAATCGTTGAAACTGCTGCTCCTTTTCTTCCAGCCCTTCCCGCACGTTGTTGATAATTTTCTCGCATAGGAGGAACATTTCTAAGTCCAACAGCAGTCAAAGAACCTATGTCAATACCAACTTCCATTGTGGTCGTACAACTTAAGATATCTATTGGCTCATTATCTTCATCGATAACAATATCTCTAAATCTCATTTCATACTGTTCGGTAGTAACCCATACATCATTTTTGGGATCTTTATGTGATAATTGAGCTGTATGTTCTTCTGTAGTGGAATTCTTAATCTGACTACCATTTATAGCTTCTATAACAGGTTTTCTCCAAAAGTTATATCTATCTAATCCTTTTTTCGAAATTTCTGATATATGTTTATCACTTCCACAATAAATGCAACTATCAAACAGTGTAAAAGTTGATTTTCCAGCACATCGATTACACCTATACCATATTCCATTTTCATTAGTTTTTAAAGTTAACCTGCCTGGTAATATATATTTCCTATTATGATTACTCTCAATATCTTTTATATTATCTGTAAGTAAATCAAATTTCTCACGTAATATTTGGATTTGTTCGTCAGTGATATTGTTCCTTTCAAGTAATTTTATTAAGTATTGTGGAAATTTATCTTTTTCATCTATACCAAATCCACCACTGTCATATGATAATATGCTATCTCTAACTTCATCTTCTAATTCCGGAAAAACCGCAATATCCCTAACAATTAAACTTTGAATCCAAGCATTATAAATTTTTCTTATTAATTCCATAGAAATTTTTGATTTTGTTGCTACCTTATCCAAAACTTCTTCTTCTAAGTCCTCTCCATCCTCACCATTTTCAATTAAAACAATTTGTCCTAAGCACAGGTTATTAAAAGACCTATAACTGTCACTTATGTTTTTCAATATCAATTGGTAAAACATCTTTGGTGCACTTCCAATATTACTTGCCATCTTACTATAGCGTGGATTTTCTTTGCCTGCATATAACTCTGCATAATTTTTGAGTTGAGATTTGAAGCTTTCCTTCTCATCACCATAAAAAAAGCTTAAATCATTATCATAAACTACTTTTAAAAATGCATAATAAAGTAGGCTTATTGGTACAGCTCCGTACCCATATTTTTTTTCTAGTAATTTTGAAGCTAAAAACAGTGCTTGCCTTCCAGCATCTCCATCGGTAGCTATAGTTATATCTCTCGCAAGTGTAGCCGCGCGTTGTCTGCTATCTGAAAACAACAATACTTTTTTACCATCATTTTTTAATTGTTCATCTCGCACTGGTTGTGCTAACAATTGTTCAGTTACAATATTGGCAAAAGGCTCATTTCCCCTAGTTCTAAATGGGGTTAGTTTTGTTTTTTCTCTTCCGCAATTAGGACAACTTGTAAAAGTATATGCCTTGAGATTCTTATTATATGGTATTGGTATTAATACTTTAATAAATTCGGGATTGTTCTCATACGTATCATTATAAAATAAAATACCTGTTTTAGAATCTATATATCCATACATTGAATTTTGTTTGGCCTTACTTTTTTTAATATGATCTTTAAATATATCAGTTCTATCTTTGGGGGCAATCCATAAATGTATTTCTTCTGGTTCATATATAAGCTTGTTCTGCTCTTGCCATAAAAAATTATTGGAATCACTTTTATCTTTGAAAGCACGAATGAAAATGGTTCCACATCTTCTATCACAAATAAGTTCAAAAACCCTTGCTCCACAATATTGACATTTTAATCGCAAATTTTCATCTATGTTACCAATTTTAATTCCCATAACATCATGACTGTGTGTACAGTTAGGATTTAAGCACGCAAATATACCATTTAATCCTTTGAACATCAAATGTACCCTAGATGGCAATAACACTTTGTTTTGCTTTGATTTTGATAAAGTCCCTAGTGAAAGCAATATTTCTGTTGCCTTTTCAGCCTTTTTTATCTCTACATTTTCAAAAATGCCACTCGCAATTTTACTAAATTCTACGGCTTTACCACTGCATAATGCAATCAATTCTAACATTGGTGGATATGTTGATAAATTTTCATACAACCAAACAGGAATGTTTTCTATTCGAGCACTCCATTTAAATATATTTACAAGTTTATTTAATTCTAATATTACCTCATGATTTGAGCCTTGTAACTTGTCATAATCTAAACAACCCAATGCTTCAGCATCAGCAAGGATACCCTTTTCATTTTTAGAAAAGCTCTCAGATCTTCCTCGTATAATAGAAAATCTATCATTCGCTAAATTTTGTCCTGTTAATCCACAAGCAAATTCTCTGAGTTCTATTTCTTTTCCATCCGGAACACTGGCACTTGTTAGAATGCACCTAATTTTATTTCTATTTATGTTTAATTTATCCATTAGTCGTCTAACAAGCAATGATACCTCTCCACCAGATGCACCACGATACATATGAGCTTCATCAATAACTAACAATAATTTGTTTCCTTTTGAGCTATTTAACCATTCATGTGTTTTACTCCAAAAACATTGTTCAATTGGTCGCATTAGCATATATTCTAACATGCTATAGTTTGTAATAAGTATATCTGGGCATATCTTTTGCATTTCACCTCTTGTATATAATTCTGAATCATTAGGTGAGGGGGATTGGTCATTGTTTCTTAAGTTGCTTGCAAAAGATCTCAAATCTTTTGATGGAATTCGACCAATTTTCGATAGTTCTCTATACGCGTTTTCATTGCAATTTATGTAATTTTTATTAATTAATTTTGATAAATTTTTGTTTTTATCTTCGTTATTATCTCCAGCATATGGAGTCCTACCTGTATACATACCAAATCGTGGTCTTCTTATTTCTTCTTTTGAAACAAATTTTATAATATCCATGTAAGCATCATCTTCTCTACCAATTATGTTACGTATTCTTCCTAATTGGTCGGATACAAGTGCATTCATTGGATATAAAACTAATGCCCTAATCCCTTCTTGTTGCCAAGTTTTTTCTGATGTTGAAGCCTCTCTAATTAATTCTGTTAATATGGGCCAAATAAAACATTCTGTTTTACCAGAACCGGTCCCTGTTGTTATAAGCAAATCCTTACCATCATAAAATTCCTCTAAGGCCTTAACTTGATGATAAAATGGTGTGTTAAATACGCCAAGCTTATTTTCAATAAGCTTTGATAAATAGTTTCTTATATCTAAATTCAAGCTTGAGTTTTTAAAACCATCAGACACTATTTCATAGCTTTTTGTTGCTTCTATAAATGGCTCTTGAAAAAGCACACCCTTTTTATTCAATAATTCATCAGTTGCTTGAAGCAAAAGTTCATTTTCAGCAAAATATTGTGCTTTAATATAATCAGATAATTTTTCTTTCAACTTTTCATGTGTTTTTCTAATACCAAGTTCGCTCATAGTAGCAACTCCTTATTCTCATTTTCAAATTGTATAGTAACACCTAAGTCATTTAAACATTTTTCAACATTCCCCCACAGAAATTGGGGGATTATTCTTCTGAAAACATCATCATATGTTGTTTGCGGCCATGATGACATAAGTAAAATCCGCATTTCTGCATTAGGTAAACCACTCTCGCATTTAAGCAATATATGGTCATCATAATTTTCAGCCTTAAATATAGCAGGCGTTTTGTTATTAGAATTTAATGAATACATAATTCTATATATTTCTTTTTCATCATAATACCACTTATCAAGTTTAGCAGACAAAACACCATCATCATCATTTTTCACCAAAAAATAGCCACCATCGGTTTCCATATTTTTTAGCAAAGATAATCCTATTGGTATTTTATTGCTATTTAAATCAACCCATGATTTTGAATACCAACTGTTACTACCAAGCTTGAAAATTTGATATATGCCATTTAATTCATTTACTTGCCATACAGCATTATTTTTTAATATTTTGCAATATTCAATAGCTGGATACTTAGATAAATTCATAATATCTTTGTAATCAATGGGTATTGCTGATGCAACTAACCATCTACCAATACCAACTGAATATAGATTTTTTCCCTCCCAGGCAGTTCCACCCAAAACCAATTGATTATTGGTAAATGTTGCAATTCTTTTAGGTGAAGGTGTTAATCGTCTATTATTAAGTTTTGATAATTCATAGCAAAAAATTAATTCATTAACTATGCTGCTTGATAATTCATTAGAGCAATTTTCAAGATCAGTATTCTTATTCCATTTAGAATTATGTGGTATAGCATTTAACATACCATATGCGACTTGTGCTAATCTAGATTGAATATGCATAATATCCACGTTATGATACTCTAATTCCTCATCATTAAAATTATAAATATCAGTATATGATTTACCTAATACTTGAACTCTTGCCCATGATACTAATGCTGAATATATTAGTCTGCTGCCATATTCCTCTTCAGTTTCTGTATTGAATTTACTAATATTCAAATCAAAACATAATTGTTCAATTAAAATGTTACTCATCAAAATCACCTTTGACAATGTCGAATAAACTATTTTCTAAATCACTTATATTTGAATTAATATTTTTTTCTATTTGATCATATAAATCATTATACTTACATACCATTTTCAATTCACACCTTGCATACCCCTGAATAGCATCTTTAATATTAGACAGTCTATTCGAATAAGCAACAATAGCTGCCCTTAGCGTTTTATATGAATTCCCCAATTTTAAATCTTTTAATAGTTTTTTTATTTTCTTGAGCTCAGCATCAAAACTCTCATAAACAATAAATTTCTCTAATACATCCTGCGCATTGCTGTATATGAATTCTACTTTTTTAGTTGACAAAAACTTATCAATAGATACTAATGCCACATAATTTAAAAAACCCTTTGGCATATATTTAACTGAATCAGAGTTTTCTGCTGATAGGATTAATATCTTCTGTACTAAATCATTTTGTGATTTATCCCTTAGCAATGGCAATAAAGCATTTTCATTCATAGTTCCCAGCGCATCTTCAATCAAAATTGAAAATGCATTCGATTCATAATACATATTAGTCAATTCTCTCGCATTGGTATAACCATTCGGCAATGTAATAATATATGGTGTTTCTCCCCCATATGCTGTGCTAATTGCAGTTGCAACTTCCCTAGATTTATAACCACAAATTAACGGGGTTAATCCGCAAGCTAAAATGCCAATAATATAGTTTGCGATTTCATCTGATATGTTTCCAACCCCTATTTTTTCTAAATTATTTGCTATATTCTCAGAAAAGGTGTTTATATCTTGGCAACCCGATAATTTCTCGCCTTTTACGTTTATTTTCGTATACGGTATGCTTGTATTGTTAATGTTGGATGTTTCTTGTTTATTTATTTTAGGATTAAATTTTAATAAAGAAGTATTTAATGCATTTTCTATTATATTTTATCAATATCTTGAATATATTGTTTCACTATCAAATCGTAATAACCTACCTTACCAACTAATAACTCTATATCACCTTTTAATCTTTTTTCTTCCTTTTGAAATTCACTGCAAGTGTTATCCAAGTCCCTATGCTTATTCAATAAAACTTGGTTTTCTGTTTTCCATTGCTCTTTTGTTATGACAGAATATTCTTCAAATCTCAAATTTAATCTTTCATTCAAAGAATTTATCATTATATCTCGTTCTTTTATAATAGCAACTTTATTTGAAATTTCTATTATCAGTTCCTCAATTTTTTTATTCAAATCATTAATCTTATTTTCTAGGTTTTTCACTTTAGTATTTGCAATTTCTCCTATAGAATTAAGCTTATCAATTGATGCACTTGAATGGTTTTGCTCATCCACGTTTTCCTGTTTTCTTAACTTCAATTGATTCTCCAAATCTTTAATTTCATCATTTAAAGTAGAAATCTCAGTTTTGTGTTGCGAATTTAACTCACTAACTTTCTCTTCAAAATCTTTTTTAATCTTTACACTCAAAGCCTGTTTTTCTAATATGAACTGCATATTTTTATCAATATAATCATTTTGCATAGCAGTTAATTCATGTCCCATTAATTTAAAGAAGAGTTTTATGTTTTCTGGTTTTAATTCAGCTAAAATTTTTTCAACAAGGCTAGCAAAGATATTTATATCGTTGCTTGTAATTGCGTCATTAAAGTAGTTTTCGTTTGAGGTACCCTTAACTATCAAATCATTTAGATCATTTACAACGATATATGCAAATAAATTTATTTTTTTAATTATACTATAATCGCCTTTTTTAAAGCGATTGAAATAAATATTGTGCAATAAATTAACAGGGAAATGTTTGATATCAACTCTGAATCCTGCAATTTCTTTCTTGTATTTTTTTTGATTGTTTTTTATTAAATCAAAGAGGTCTTCTTTAGAAATCATATTAATTAGTATATTTAGTTCATCATCACTTAAGTTATTTAAGACAGAATTTTGTATTTGAATTACTTTTCTCATTTGCAAAACCTCCTAAAGATATTCTCATTTCTTCCAAGTATTTTATAGCGGATATCGGAATTTTATTTGTTTTAACCCACAACTCAATTAATCTGTATAGATTAATATTATCGTCATTATTATCTTTTGAAAGTAGATATAATAACTCAACATTATGCTCATTTGTATTTGTTGTAGGAGCCGTACACCCATATAAAACCAAGTATATTTTTCTGAAATCTAATACTGGTACATCTTTTTTTTCATTTTTACTTTTATATTTATATTTAAAAATACCAAACGCTTTACTATTTATAACTAATTCATTGAAAGACCTAACCTTTTCAAAGCGAATGTTGCTAGAATATACCACATAATTTTCATTTGAAACAATCGCGGTAAAAAGCACATTTGAATTTACCATAAGTATCCCATCTTTAGCTGGCTTTGAGTACTCATTCGTAAAATCAAATATGTTATCATTAATATCCCTCACTATCAAATTTAGTGTTATTGGATCTTTTTGCACAAGATTATCTACTCGAACTATATTATACTTTATTTCTTCTATTAGATTATCCTTTGTGCCTGACACAGCGACAGTTTTGTTATCATTAAGCGCAATTTTTATAATTGCAGATTTGTTATCACTACTTACTGGAGTAAGTCCATTAGCATGTGTATAATATACATGTTCTTTATTTGTGTTATCAATATGTAAAAAAAGTGCATTAGAATGATCATATTTAAGTTCATTACCTTCAAATACAGCAGGTGGCCATAGTGGCAACAGTTCATTATCACCATCAATCAGATTGTATCCCTTACTTTCTATGAATTTCCTTGCCTCTTCTGTATACAAGTTTAATTTCATTGAATAAACACTAAATATTATTTTTCTATTTAAGTAGCCTTGATTTAATTGAATACTACCAAGTTCAATAAATTTAATGCCATTTATAGTTGGATTACAATTTTCAAATATAATTCTATATGTTTTTCCAACACCAATATTTGCCTTTAATGCAACTCTATATCCACCCGCTTTATTACAATGATAAATATCATTGTTCAGATCAATACCTCTAATGCCCCAAAGCCACTTTCTTTGCATTTCTGGTAAATGCACATTAGGCTCACACTTTATATCAATCCAAGCCCTTAGTGTATCAACTTTATAATAGTGTAGGTTATTTATATTATAAATTGATCTATCAGTGTCATATGTAGCTTTAGTATTAACGCATATTTTTGCATTAATTTCTCTTAATTTCAACATGCTATTATCACTAAGTGTTGGAAAATACGCTCTTAGCTCAAATCTATCATTTTCACTACACAAATATAATGGAACACCCCCGTTGTTAATGAACATCTTATCAAGTTTATTATTAATACTTGAATAATACTCATTACCTGTATATCCAGGACATGTTCGCTGCAACGGTGTTCTATTGGATATTTTTGAATGTGCAAAATAACCAACATACACATTACCCTTGCGGACATTCACACTCTCCAAGCAGTATGGACATTTATAAGTTAGGTAACTCCTCGCTTCTTCGGCGGATACTTTTTTACCATTCGTATCTTTTGCATATTCAATTGAAGCCATATTTCACATTCCCCCCTAACTGAAAAGAACATACATATTTCAAATAATCTCTATTCATATTCATTCTCTATATTAATTTTAACTCATTGTTAAGTTCGTTCATCTGTATGAATTATCACTTAACTTGAAAAACATTTAATGGAATCTCCCATTATAAACATTACCATCACACTCAAAACGATAATAACATTGATTTCTATTCTTTGTTTAAAAATAATAAATGTAAAGCTACTTTCTTATTCTAAGCTTGTACCGCTTTATTATACTACAATTTTTAGCATTATATCTTTATTTTCCCTGTAATATTTTATATTTAAATCCATTATTTAATTCTAAGCCCTCTATAGTAATCATTACCCTAACAAAAATATAACAAGCTTTTATTACAAAGCTCTTGCCCATCCTTTTAAAATTGCCCGCTCTCTATTTTTTCTTATTTTCCATTACAGCACTCCAAATGCACTGTAAGCAAAATGATAATTATAATTTCTCAGTTACCCCCTCCTATGTTATAATAAGCCCATCCCATAACCCAAGGAGGCACCCCATGAAAATCTACAACAAACTAATCCGCGATAAAATTCCCGAAATCATCAAAGCTACAGGTAAAAAGTTTTATGCGCACTATGCTGAAAAAGAAGACCTACTCCCATTACTTGAAACTAAATTAAATGAGGAAGTTTCTGAATATTTAGAAGCCAAAAACCTAGAAGAACTTGCTGACGTTATGGAAGTTTTATTTGGTCTTGCGAGTGTTCTTGGATATTCCGAGGAAGATTTAATTAACAAAAGAAATGAAAAAAAAGAAACCAGAGGCGGCTTTGAAAAAGGCATAGTTCTTGAAAAGGTTTATGACTAGACAAAGCCCTCCATAGAATTTCTCTATGGAGGACTTTTTTCCCCTATTTATTTTTCTAACTTCTCAAGTCTTTCTTTATAAAATCTTCTAGTCCTATAATCAATAATATCTTTAAAGTTCTCTATAAATACAGGATTTTCAATAAATTCACTTAAATCTTCATTTAGACAAAAGTATGATTTATCTCTATAAAAGAAGTCTTTTGCAGAATATAAAAATGCCTTTATTGGATTTTCTGCTAATCTTAGATAATCTTTTTTATTAAAGCTCTTATAGTCTTTAGTTGAACCATGCCTCAAAAGATCTACTGCATTAGAAGGTTTAGTATAAAAGTCTCTAAAGCTTTGAAAAATACTTTCTTCATCTATTTTCAAATTTATGTTACCCTCATTATAAAAAGCTAAGAGTAATGGCATTTTATAAGTCTTAACCATCGAGGTTTTTTCAATAGTATTTAAAAACTCATAAGCCTTTGTATTTAAAAGTAGTCTCTCTTCTTCTGAAGTTTCACTTATTTTATTTAGAAATCCTAAATAATCATTGAAAATATTTAATTCTCCTCTGGATCTAATTGCATTGTACATATCATCATCCATGTAAGTATACATTTCAAGCCTACTTGGTCTAGTTTTTAAATCTTCTTTTATTCTATTAAACTCATCTACTACTAAATCAAATATCTTCTTTTGCTGCTCTACCATCTTCTTGAATATATCAATTACCTGAAAGTCAAAATTCACAATACAATCCTCAGGATATTCTTCCTCTTTAGGAAACTTACCTTCTTTAGCTTTCCTTTCAATATCTTTTAAATTCCCGCTTAAAAAGAATGGAATCAAATGTGCTTTTTTATAATTACCTATAAAATCTAATATGTTTACATATTTCTTATCCTTATACTTTCTTAGCCCTCTCCCAAGTTGCTGAAGAAAAATGGTAGGGGATTCTGTTGGTCTTAAGAGTAATATCATATCAATTTCAGGAATATCTAATCCTTCATTAAACATATCCACAGAAAATATAATGTTTAATTCCCCTTTTTTTAATTTATCCACTGCTTCGCGTCGTTCCATTGAAAACTCAGATTGTTCACCACTCATTACAGCGCAAGCCACGATTCCATTTTCATTGAAATATTTACTCATGTATACTGCATGTCTTCTACTGGTGCAAAACCCTAAAGCTCTTCTACTATTGTATTTTTTATAATGATTTAGAATTAAATCTGAACGTTTATTAATCATTAACGCATTTTCTAGTTCTGCCTCATCATATTTACCATTTCTAAATGATATTTTTGTGTAATCTGTTTCATCAAAAACTCCATAATATCTAAATGGCACAAGCCATCCTTTGTCTATCGCTCCTTTTAATCTAACCTCATAAACAATATTGTAATCACAAAGGGCAAATACATCTTTATTATCCATCCTCTCAGGAGTTGCAGTAAGTCCTAAAAGAAATTTCGGAGTAAAATATTCTAATATATTCTTATAATTACCTGCTGCTGCATGGTGAAATTCATCTATTATAATATAATCAAATTCATCCTTTTCAAAATATTCCGCGCTGAGATACTGTTTTTGCCCCATGGTTTGTACTGTGGCAAATACCACATCACAATTACTCTCTTTATTTCTACCACTGAAAAATCCAGTTTTAATATTAGGTCTAATGTTTTTAAAGGATGTTTCTGCTTGATTTAATATTTCTTCTCTATGGGCCACGAATAAAACTTTATGAAAGCCCATTGAATCAAAAGCCGCTAAATAAGTTTTACCTATACCTGTTGCCGCCACTACTAATCCTTTATCTAAGCCTTCTTCTCTACACTTTTTAAGCTCATATAAAGCCTCAATCTGTGCACCTCTAGGTTCATACAGTGGAATTACCACGCCAAATTGTTCTTTGTTATCTTCACCCTTTTCTAATTCACTAAAGATTTTAGGTCTTTTCCATACGGATGAATATCGCTTCATCTCATCATCGTCAATAATTATATAACTTCTAATATGTCCAATTCCGCATTAACTAGTGGTATTGAATGGAATTATAGATTAAATAAGAATAAGAACTTAGAGGATTTTGCACATTTTAAAAACATTTTCGAAGATTTATTTTTAAACCATAGGAAATAAATAGTCGTTGTCTCCCGTAGAACAGTTCGAATCACAAGTTAGAGTTGCCTCTTTAAATGCAATTGAATCACTTGTGGTTATTGCTTTATTAGTTATATCTACTTCAATCATAATACTCCCCCAAACTCTCTTTTAAATTACTTACCCTACCACTTGGGTCACTCACATCACCTATATATCTAGGAATCAAATGCACATGCAAATGCTCTATAATTTGCCCAGCATGAGCTCCTACATTTATACCTATATTATAACCAGCTGGTTCATATTGAATATCAAAAATTTCTTTTAATTCATGCAATAAGCCATATATTGCTTTAACTTCTTCCTCCGTTGCCTCAAAGAAGCTCGCGAAATGTCTCTTAGGTATGATTAAGCAATGACCTTCATTTACCGGGAAATGATCCAGTATAGCAAAAATGTATTTATTTTCTGCTATTATTTCCGATTTATTGTAGTTACAAAATATACATTCTGACATGGTTGTTGTCCCCTTTGTTTACATTGAATTTTGAATTCATTTTATTGTAATAGTTACTTCCTATTTATCAAATAATCCATATACTCTATATCGTCTTCTTATTACCCTCCATAGTCAGTATATTAATAATTCCTGCACTTTTGTATATTCACAGCAATATAAGATAATCTCTCCATTATTTTTGTTTGTTCTAATAGCACTTGTTTGTCTTCTTTCTCATTCATATTAACAGTATTAATATTATTTACTCTATTCCTATAATCTCCAACAATTTCAAGACACCAACTTAGAAATAATTCATTGTTTTTTATTCCTTTAAATAACTCATGGTCACCTTTAAACACATAATCACAATTTCCATCCTCATATATACTATAAAACGGTCCAGCAAGTCCATCCGTCAAAAACTCCATATCAGACCAAAATTCTTTTATTTTATTGGTTTTAAATTTTGTACTAATATAAAATGCTTGCTCAAATAGTTCTTTAAATATTTTTAGTTCTTCTGTATTATTTAAATGAGATCTCACCACCAATATACCACCTCTTTATTACTGTAGATATGAATTTCTTTATAAATCTGTATATTCATATTATGTTTTTATATTTAATTTTTTTGTATAAAACTATTAAATATGTAACCATTAATTCATTATTATGTTTATTACCTATATGATGTCTGTTTTTGTTAAGATAAAACTAAAAAAAAATTCTTAATCGTCTTCATCTCTACCTTAATTTCCCCTTGCCAATTCACTTTTAATAAAGCATTTACTAAAATATTCCTCAATCCTTATCTGGTGCCACCCACGTGGCAAGTGGCAAGTTCATATCTTTATTCATATCTATCTCACTGCAAAATTTTACATTTTATTTTCAAATAAATCACCGTATTATTTATACTAAATCCCCAATATCCCTTAAAATCTTTGAAATATCCTTAAAATTCTTATTTAAGTCAACAGTCTTTATAAATACATTATTACCACTTAATTTATAGACATGATTTAAATCATAATCTACAGTTGGATAAAGTAACATACCGCTTACCTCACCATTAAAAGCACTATTTTTAACATAAGCAAAAATTTGATACAAATTACTTGAAATAAAGGTTTTATTCTCACTCAAATAGTTTTTCTGCATAGCTTGAGGATAAAATTTCGTATCAATAATGATCCTATGATTGTTCTTAGTTAAAGAAATATCTGTACTCATACCAGGTAATAAATCTATATAACCATCATCAGTCTTCCAACTAATTTTTTGTTGATAATTAACACTTACACCTGGGCACTCTTTTTTATAGAATTCATATATGAATTTTTCATATAATTTTGCCATTTGTTTATCCTTAATAAAATCCATAAACTTGTATTTCCCATTTTGCTCGTTAACAATAAGTCCTTCCCAAATAAGATAGCAAATATTAATTAGCATTTTGTAAGTCAAATTATTTCTATGATAATTTAACTTTTTCCACTCCACAGTCTTTATAGAAACTTCACTTACTTCTTCAAAATACATCATCAAGTTTTTTAGCTTCTTTTTTTGCTTACTATTCACATTAGAATTTCTAACTAGCGCAAGGCAGGTGGTTTTCAGTATTTGATTTAAAATATTGTTACTGCTAAATTCATCATAAATACAATGAAGTTTTGTGCTTGACACTGCCTTTAACTTAATAGAATCTGTTATGCTTATTTTCCCACGCAAAACAGGTATTTCTTCTTCAATAAGATTATATTCTTTATAAATACCACGTTTTAATTGTTCCCTTATGCCATTTATAAGAATTTCACATAATAATTCGTATATATTTTCAAAATCCTCACTACTAAGCTGAGCAAACCCATCCTGCCTAAGCACTCCAAAAGCGTAGGAAAGCATATAATAAATATTTTTAATTGGTATCTTTAATTTATAATTATTAATTTCACTCATTACTTACGGCCTCACGTAAGTTTTGAGAATAGTTTTTTATCTTATCATTATTTTCAATCCAATACTCTTCTAAAAGTGGTATAATCTCGCAATCAATTATTTCTAGAAGTTCATCATTATCTGCATTTCCTAAATTACAGAAGTAACTATGTCCAATCTTAAAACCTTTTCCAAGTGATTCATCCACTTCAATCTCATCATTAATTACCTTTATAATATTTAAGACCTTATCTAAATTTGTAAGTATAAATTGATCCGTGTATTTTATAAAATTCTCACCAAAAGCTGGCTCAATGTCGATAAAACTAAATCTACGACGAAGAGCATAGTCGAGTAATGCAAGACTTCTATCCGCAGTATTCATAAGTCCAATAATATACAAGTTATCTGGTATATAAAATTCCTTTTCAGAATAGACCGTGGACATAGCAAAATTTATTCCACGTTTATCATGCTCAATTAGCAACATAAGCTCTCCAAAAATTTTACTTAGATTACCCCTATTAATTTCGTCAATGATAAAGAAAAACTTATCATTTGGATTATCAATAGCCTTTTTACAAAATTTATAGAAAACTCCATCTATAATGTCAAAGCCACCCTCTTTGTTAGGCCTATAGCCCATAATAAAATCTTCATAGGAATAACTTTGATGAAATTGTATAAGTTGTACCTTACTTACATCGAAAGTGCCCAATATTGAATAAGCAATTTTTTTAGCAAGATAGCTTTTACCAACTCCGGGAGCCCCTTGTAAAATAATATTTTTCTTTTTTTCAAGGCGGTTAATAATTACCTTGTATTTATCTTCTGTAATATAAGCATCTTCTAGAAATTGTTCTTTTGAATAAGTGTTGTATACAGGAGTTACTGATAGTTCTTTTACTACAGTTACTGGATTTTCTCGCCCTAATATTGTGTTAATCTCGTCCGGCTTAATTTTATCTTCTTCTACTACTATATCCATAATCCTATAATTTTTAAATTTAAAATATTTATCTCTATAATTTTTAATTACTCTTGCATTTTCAATATAGGTAGCTGCTTTATCCGCTTTAATAAATTTTATGCCAAGTGAATCATAAACACTTGTGCCTTTACCTTGTCTCTCATTAATAATTGGAAATGTATATGGTTTTAGGCAATGCAAAAATTTAGATATCTTTCCTGTTTGCATTCCTTTTACACCAGCTTTTAGTACCATTTCACAGGAAGTAAATATCTCCTCATCCTCATTTATCTTGTTAATACTAATGCACAATTTAATAAAGTCTTTTGCCCCCGTTATTTCATCAGTGTCTTTATAGCTTGCACGTAAAGAACCCACTGCTTCTCCAAACATTCCAAAACCACCATGACCTTCACTAGTATGTGTGTATCCAGAGTCTTTTGACTTATCAACAATCTTATTTATTAAATCTAAAATTCTATTTTTTTCATTTTCAGGTAAATTGGATTTTCCAATAAATTGTTTCTTAGTTTCAACACCCTGTTTAAATGTACCAATACACATAAAGAACATGGCATTTAAATCATCTAAAGTTAAGTTGTCATAGGGAACATTTTCATATGCCTTAACTATTTCCCTAACCAACTCATAGCTACCATCATATTCATCAGGAATTAGCTCCTTTGAATCTTTAAGTGAACTATAAACTTGATTAGGCTTTTGAACTTTTTCATATAAATAACTTAATTTTTCAAGTATATCAATTAATTTCTCTTCTTCAGTATCAAGCTCTAAAACTTGTCCTACACCAAAGTAAACCCCTATATTAATGTTTATGCCTTTTGTATTCGCAAACCAATTAATCTTTTCAGAACTATTAAAGTATTCCTTCAAGGTGCACTTGTTTGTTTTGACATAAATATAGAATAAGTCTAAATCAACATTATATGTATTAGCCCAATTTTTAAGATTTTCAAGAAGCAATTTATTGTATTCTTCTTGTAACAAACTACTACTACCATTTTTAAATTCGAAATTGAGTTCTATAGTAAAGCTTTCCTTGCTTACACGCATAGAAACACAGGCTGCAGACTCCATAAACGGAGTAAATTTTAGCCGTGTCCAAAATTGTCTAGCTAACTGACCACTATTTTGCCAGCTCTGTATAATTGGTAATTCAAATTTATCCACCTTTTTTGCTATTGTATTACACCATAACGCCCATTTCTCAAATCCTTCAACATATTCCTTTTTAATGCCTTCATCACCCTTACGATATACAAAATCATCTCTATTAAATAACATGAAAATGTTCTTATCAAATTGCATATTAACTGCCTCCCGCCTGTGTTTCACTACTTAATTTATTAGGTATTTTTTAAACTTCTAATTATTTCTCTGCTTCTTTTCGTATCGTTCCAATTTTTTTATCACTTCTTGTGTCTCTACCATTTTCATTTCTAATAGTCCCTGGTGGAAGGTCATTCTTTTTCTCGAATGTGCCAACAGTACAATCACTTCTAACCTTTCGTGCCATTTAATTCTCCTCCTTTAAAATTTTGCTTATTTCCCTCTATTTATAATCTCCAATATGCCATCCCCGTACTTCTCAAGTTTTTTCGGTCCAAACCCTTTAACTTGTTGCAGATCATCTTTTGTTTTGGTGCCACCCACGTGGCAAGTGGCAAGTTCTACATTTAAATTCATATTTCATCCCTCTAAAGGCAAATTTACTAATTTATATATATTATAGTATAAATTTGTCTATTTATCAAAATTTTACTCTGAAATTGTATAAAAAATAACCATAATTTTATCCACCTATTATATCTAGTGGTCCACTGTAATATAACTATGATATTTATATGGTATCCTTCACGAAAGGTAAAAATCTGCCTTGTAAAACTCTTTAAATAAAAAAAGCTATCAAAACATTTTACATTTTGATAGCTTTTGCTGTTCGACAAAATTTAATTGATTATAGTGTTAAATTAAGTTGATTATTTTATCCTATTTATTTAAATCAATGTTTTGAATCATAATATTAGAACCGTGATACAAAATCATTGCATAGTACCTCCATTATTATTAGATACTATAACCATATCATCTACCGCATCATCAATGCTTAAAGTATGCTCTATCTCATAATTATCCAGCAAGAAATTAATAGCTTTATGCTGATTAAGATAATTAAAAGCTTCTTTTCCATTTATATTTAATCTGTCTGCAAATTCATTAACACAAACAACCATATAATTAACTATATTTAAATCAATTTCTCTTAACACCTTAATCACTCTCCCCGTATTAGTTTACCTACTATTATTATAATCAATTTTCTTATTAAAAGAAACATTTAATAAAAATTCATCGCATTGCTATATATTCTTATAATTACCTGCTGATGCCACCTTCGTGTAAATAAATAGCTAGTCTAGGTGGTTTAACGACACCTTGACTAGCTATTTATTAATTTATTTGATTGAAACTTCTTTTTTATGATACTCAAGGCTTCTCCTTCATAAATTGCTGAAATTTCAATAATACATTTTCAAAATCCAATTTTTTATCTGCGGTAATAAATTTATCTTTATAATTATAAATAGACATTTTATCAGACTTTACTTCTAACTTTGATACTAAATAATCATATATAAACTGCTCATAAATTCTATTATTTAACTTTATTCTATATTCATCTTCCTTGAAAATACCGTATGTATACCCAGCATTAACTATTGGATTTGATATATTAAAGCTAATTGTACTTCCATTAAGAACAATATCACTAACTAAAGAATACAATTCCTTATTATTTTCTAAATTTTTAATTAAATCATCAAATAATGTATTGTTTTCCTTTAATAATAACTTTACCGATTTATCTATATCTTGTATTATCCAAGGCCTTTTATCTATCCTTAAAATATTTTCATCAATTATTTGGCAAAGCCTACTTACCAAAAATGGGTATCCAAATGTATAATAATGTAGTTTCTCTGATAATATTTCTGTATCCATAGTTAATTTATTTAAATTACAATATTCAATTAGCATACTCTCAATTTCTTTTGAATTAAAACTCATATCCAAGTCAAAGTTAACAGCTATATTCCATGGGCTGTTTAATTTCATTTCTTCATCTTTTCTAAATCTCAATTTTAAATTTTTTATATCATGAACACCAACCAAAATAACACTATGAAAAGTATAATCTAGTTCATCTACAGCTAATAAAAATTTATGTCTAAGCATTCCTAGAAAACTTAAAAACAGTTCATTATTGCTTGCTTTATCAACCTCATCTATAAGTAGAATCACCTTTTTATCACAACCAATAATAAAGTTAGTAATAACATCTGATAAATCCTCCTATTAGAATTACAGGTTCCTGTAGTATTAAACGTCTTTCCCATAGTAATCACCTCTCAATGCCTATAAGCATACTTTCTTATATCTTATGGTTATAATATCAGTCTATTATATCATAATGATCCCATATTACATAAGTTGTCCGAGATGCTAGGAGATAACTGGAAGTTAACTTCTTTCTATTATGCAATTCCAATCACTTGGTCAATCATATTCAGAAGATACCCTGGAAAATCATCCGTGTCATTGTCAATAGATATGAGGCGTTTCTTCATTATTTCCCCAACCTCCACAGCCACATCTCGGCTACCGAACTTATAAAGTAGTTCTAATTCATCTACTCTTTCACCCAACGCCTCTACACAAGCACTTGCCCTCTTGTAGCTTAAAAAATCACGTTCCAAAAACCATTCCAATGTTCTCTCAAAATGCTCCATAATAACATTAGGATTGATCATTACCTGTGCTAGTACCATATCTTTTCCAAGAACCTCTTCTGACACATCCCTTATTTGAAAATCCATATTAAAACCCTCAAATTCTGTTAGTGCCCGTCCAAAATCATGCAAAGGAATATTCTTGCCATCTATAGCCAGACAAACGGTATTTTCTTCTTCAGCATGCTCAATTCTACATGTTCCAACGCTATTAAGGCTGTATTGCTCCTTGCTTATGCGAATTGCATTTTTTACATTTCATAAATCTGCCTCATATACTATTTTCCACAACATATTTTTCTATATATTATCCCTTTCTATTCCCTTATAAATTCTGTCCCACACATTTTACAGATAACTTGGCTTTCAAAATCCTCATTGGGAACTTCTCTAACATATAGATCACTACTTCCGCATTTGCTACATTTCCCTTCGCTATATTGCCAATTATCATTATCCATTTCGTAACAGTTTCTTTGCCATAAAATCAGTTCTATAAGTTCTATAGAATACGCTGTTTTACTTAATATAAAGTCATACTCATCATCATTGCTATAGCCACTGAACTGAGCATCCATCTTTAAAAGAAAAACTTCATCTGTATTGATAATTTCATTGACCATCCTAATCATATTCATATTATTATCAAAATCCGGAAGATTATCTCTAAGTTTAAGTCTATCTGTTATATACTCTTTTATCTTCCCCAGCTCATTCTCATCTGAATCAATATCTTTGAAATCAATCCACTTTATCTCAAAATAGATGCTGCTAAGATTATCATGAAATCCCCATCCTATTTCTTCGGTATTATCCACAACTGCTTTTAACCTTTTACTTAATAGATTATAAATTTCAGTGTTTTTATTTTTATTAATAGAATCTACTACAGATTGATACATGCCTTCAACACTGTTATAAAAGCTTTCATTGATGTCTCCATATGTATTTGTAAACTCAACGCCCATTTCAACATAATAAAGCATTAATTCAATTACAAGTTTTTCATCTGAGCACAACTTTTTAAAATAATTTACTATTTTTTTAGCTTCTACTATTTTAAATTGAGCCTTCATACTTTTAGGAAAAAATACATCACTAATCATATTTTTATAAGTTTCAAATATTTGTCCAATTGTATCTTGATCTCCATATTTAAAAGTTATATATTCCTTTAGTTGTGCACTAGCTTTATAACTGTCCAAAAGTAATTCTATTATTTCTTCTCTACTTTGTTTTTTAAGTATATTCTTTAGTTCAGTTACGTTTAACATATAATCATTCTTTTTCATATCATTCATCTCCATTTCAGGTGCCACCCATGTGCATTGTATTTCAACATTATCCAAATGTTTGCACCTGGAAATCTTTTGGGCCTCCGAGGTGCAAGAGGGGAACTACTCAATTTCTGCTTTGCCCAGTGACATCCTTAGCTGATTACAAATACTCTCTATGTACTCACGCTTTGCTATAACAGAAAGCCATTCTTTAGGGATACCATCATAACCGTAATATAGTCCCGCAAGCCCTCCTGCCTAATTCTTTTCCTAAGCTATTTCTGAAAACTGGCTTTGTATCTTCATCTTCTGACACTAATTTTTGGTGGCATGTATACAACTTTAGGCACATCTTTATTAACATTATCACCTATAATATCAGGAACTAACATCCCCACTTCTGTATCAAATTATACCTTCTTGCAGAAATTGTAGTAAGTCCTAAAATAAACTTAATCGTCTTCATCTCTACCTTCAGTGCAAATCTCATCTAGATATCCATCATCAATTGCTGTCATCCTGTTTTTACATGGAACTGAACGCGGTCTACCCATTTTGTAAAATTTGCACGATTTTGGTCCATAACAAAAAGTTTCAAATCGGTATTTTTTTATATTTTTATCAAAATCCCATTGAATTTCAACGTTAGCCATATTGGCCCAAATACATTTAAAACATTTTGTTTTCCACAAGCTTTTACTTAATAACCTAGCACCTCTTTCTTCATATGTGTGCATACTTAGAGGCATTATTATCCATGGTGGTGTCATCATTTCAGGTTTCACGGATGCTCTATTCAAAAGTTTTAAAGAACCAGCTCTATAATAATCTGCAAATTCTCTTTCTTCATATTTTTTTGTCCATACTGTTCCCTCAATCACATCGCCAATCCGAAATAAACCCTTTAACTGCTGTTTTTCAGAAATTGCAACTGAAAACTGTTCTTTACCATCACTGCAATGTCCTACAATAAAGAAATTATATCCTAAGTGATAATGTGTCCGATTATCCGTAAGGTATCTCCAAACTCTTGTTCTAGATTGAATAGATACAATTTCCCCTTGCCAATTCACTTTTAATAAAGTATTTTCTAAAATGTTCTTCACTCCTTATCTGGTGCCACCCACGTGACAAGTGGCAAGTTCTTATTTTTACCCATATATAATTTGCTTGAAAATTTTACATTATATTTTTTAACTCTTTATTAATTTTATTCTATCATATTAATATCATTCTCTCATAATAATTTTGCTAAAGGTTCTATCCCTATAAATTGGAATAAGCATCTATCCTATCCATATAAGGTATAGGCAAAAATAAACTCCCCATCAAAAGATGTGAAGTTCTCATCATTAAATGAGGAGCTGGTATCATTTATTAAAAATATTTCTCTATTTCCTTAACTTCTTTCGTTACTACTCAGGCATTCCCAATAGGAAATGCCTGTGATAATATAAAGCGATGGTCGTAAACACCTCATGTCTAAAAAAGGGCTCAATAAATTAAAGGAAGCCAATAGGCGCTCCCCCTATAT
>JBLHPD010000029.1:0-30508 GCA_047624165.1 Clostridium sp.
AATAGAATGGCATTAAAAAATAACAATGAAAAGGAAGATTTTTTACTGTATTTGTTAAAATAAATAAGGAAAAGAGGCTGTCTCTTCAAATGATTTTTTAATTATTTTGAGACAGCCCCTTTCTTGTGTTTTAATTACTAATGGTATACCGGTGCTCCCAAATTGGAAATCCTCTTTATTATATAAAGGGAAGCTATTTGTTGTAAAAAACACTACTATGCTTTATGTTCTTGTAGTTGGACTGCTTGACTTCTAAAAAAACTTGCATTGAATACAATTCTGTAAGAGACGATACTATTACTTATTTTTAGTGTCACAAGTCGATATTCCTAAGACATCACTAAGGGGACAATAGCGAATCAAACCTGTTATTATAGGTACGATACCAACAACTCCCCACCAGCTTTTGTAGTATAGACCTAATTGAACGGCTGAAACTCCAATTACTATTCTACCAATTTGTTCAGTTCTACCAACATTACATTTCATTTAAACCACCTCTGAAATATTTTAACCTATATGTCTAAATATAATGCAATTTATTGTAATGATATTGTATTTCTCACAATTAGAATACATTTTTTATATTAAAGCTAGATAATACATGTTTAGTGCTATAAATGATTTACATAGATACTAATTCATAATATAATATTAAATAATAGCAACTTCAACCAGTTTATTATAAAATCTATGTGCCGCATGCATTCAGTTTGTCTTTAGGACAACTTAACTGAAGTCATATCAGAATATACAAGGAGGTGTATTTATGAATATAATTATAGAAAAAAATGCTGTTGATTTTATAGCAAAATACTCTAAAGATAACTCAGTAACACTTTTAGTGAAGTCCGGTGGTGGGGGGTGATGTGCGGTACAGAGCCCGACAGTTCAGTTGGGTAAACCAACCATAGCAGATAATTATGATATGTATACAGCTTATGATATAAGCGTATTCGTGAGAAAAGATACAAAAATTAGAAACAATAAGTTGCATATATTCATAAGAAAACTCCTCTGGATAAAAGAATTGATAGTGGATGGCATACAGATTAGTTATTAGGCATAATGCTGTAAAGAAAAAAAATCCTTATATATTAGGTGTGATTTTAAAGATATTTAAAATAGAAGTTTATATATAAAGACATTCAAGATAGTACACATGATTCCTCGAAAGAAAAAGAGAAGTCATGTGTACTTTTTTGAAAAAGTGAATAATATTACTAGAATGGACGCTAACTAAAACTAAACACTTGGAATATTAATTATTGCAAACATAACCCATATATTCATTAAATTTAACAAATTATCCTGTATATTCTTCTTCTAGTAAATGAAAAATAGAATCCTCAATTATATCAATCCATTCTGCCATTTTCTCTGACTGTTCCTTTGAAAATAATCCATTGGGTTCTACTTTCCCGTTCCTTTCAGTCCAACATCTTCCTAAATAGATAATTGAAATAATATTGCACATCAATTCGCGATTAACCGTATGTTTTTAAAACTCTGTAGATAAAGCCTTAATGCAATCCATTACTTCAATAAAATTATCCTCCGTAATCACTCCTTCAAATGTTATTAATTTCCCAAGAAATCCATTTCTCCATTTATTATTATAAACATCTTTATTTCGACATGAATGATAGCTCAATAATTTAGCTGCATATATACCTTCCATACTTTTTATTCCTCCTCGTGATTAAGTATTTTTTCGATGTTCTTTTCTACTGTCCTTTACGCAATTATCTATTGAATATTACTTTTAGCTATTATATAATTCAGTTACAGTATAAGGCTATTTGCACATTAAAATATATAAGCAAACAGACACATTTTGACATAATCGAGCCAGGTTAACTTATTTTATATTTTAAAAGGAGGTTTAGAATGCAGAGGTCATTTGTTACGATTTCACAAGATGGAATGGAAATGTTAGAATACTCTTCGCCTTCATTCCCATGCATTGTTTTATTTGCTGATGTTGCTAAATTTATTACCGGAGATGTTCCTTGGCATTGGCATACTGATATAGAATTAATTTTTATCAAAAATGGAACCGCTAAATTTAATTTTAGGGACACTTCTTATATCATTCATCAATGGGAAGGGGGTTTTATTAACAGAAACATTCTTCACTCGTTACAACTTTATGAATGTGAAAGCTGTGAAATTATTACATTTATATTTTCACCAAGTCTTTTTACCGGCGGAATAGAGAATGAGTTTTATCATAAATTTTCCACTCCTCTTTATTCCATAAATGGTTTGGACTTTATTTCATTTACAAATAAAATTGCTTGGACCACGGATTGTTTAAATAGTATTCTTTGTGCTTATTCTGCATATATAAGTGAAGATCCTGGAAAAGAATTGCTTATTATTGAATACCTTACACATATCTGGAATCATTTACTTCATGATGGAATATCTAATTTTGTGCAAATAGAAAATATTCATTCATCAAGTGAGTCAAGGGTAAAGATCATGATGAAGTTTATCCATGAACATTACTCTGAGCAACTAACGTTACAGAGGATTTCAGAATCTGCAAGAATCAGCACAAGAGAATGTACTCGCTGTTTTAGGAATACAATTAAGACATCTCCTACCACTTATCTGATAAAGTACCGTATAACAACAGCTGCTTCCCTACTATCTATATCCAGCTATTCTATTACAGAAGTTGGTGCAAAAACTGGGTTCAATAATTCTAGCTATTTTACTAGGATGTTTCAACGCTATATGAACGTTACGCCAAAACAATATAAACAACTACACACTTCCCAAAAGAATGTCTAGATTGATCAAGTAAAGTATTGCCAGGTTGGAAAAGCATAATATACTTATTTGTAGTATGATATAATGAACTTAATAAGAAGTAAATTAGGTTATTATAAATATAAAACAGAAAACTTGAAGTAATTTGTTTGCAAAGGAAGTATACGATGGGAATAAAAGTAAAAAAAAGATATCCAATATATTTTAAAGAATTTAAGTGTATAGCTGGAAAGTGTAAAGACAGCTGCTGTGTTGGATGGGATGTAGATATTGATAAAATTACCTTCAGACAGTATTATAAAGTCCAAGACAAAGAAATGAAGAGAATGTTTCAAAAAAATGTTCATAATAATGATAATTATCTAAATAATGATGTAGATTATGGGAAAGTAAAATTAACAAAAGGAAAAAGGTGTCCTTTTTTAGATGAAGAAAATTATTGCATAATTTATTCTAAGCTTGGAGAAGAATATCTTTCAAATGTTTGCACATCTTTTCCTAGGATAATTAATAAAGTAGATGGATATTATGAAATGTCCCTTGATGTAGCTTGCCCAGAAGCTGCAAGAATTATTTTACTTAAAGAAGAAGGAATTGAGTTTGAAGAAGGCACGGAAATCTTAGAAAAACACATAGTATCAAGTGATATTGATACTAAATCTAAAACATTTAATAATTCTCCTGTAAAATATTTTAAAGAAATTAGGGACTTGAGTATTAGAATAATAAAAAATAGAAAGTTTGATTTAAGTCAAAGACTATATATATTAGGTGAGTTTATAAATACATTAGAAGAAAAATTAAAGCACAATAATAATAATAATAATAATAATGTACCTAAATTTATTAGAGAATATGATATAAATTCAGTTAGGGATACTTACGAAAAAAATAAATTAAGTTATATTGTCCAGATGGATTTTTTCAAAAAAATGGTGGGTTTCTTAAATGTTCCTAAAGAAGTGGATAGTCTTTCTTTTAAGGAATATACTAAGCAAATTATAGCTGAATTCAAATTTGAGCAGGGAGAGGACATAAATAAACATTCAGAATTGTACATAAAAGTTTTTGAAGATTATACTGAAAATTTTATAAATAGTAATAGCTATATTTTTGAAAATTATTTGGTGAATTTTATTTATAACAACATGTTTCCATTTTCTGAAACAGAATCAATGTTTGATGGATATATTATGCTTTTAATAAGATATTCATTTATTAGATTTTATTTAGTTGGGAAATTTCTATATAATAAACATGATTCTAAAGAAAATATAGTTGAGTTTATTCAAGTTTTCTCAAAAACCATAGGACATCACAAAACTTATACAGTTGATGTATTAAATTATATAAAAGAAAATAAATTAGATAATATAGAATTTGCTAAAACACTTTTGCCAAAGTAATAAGAACTCGATGTGAGGCGAGTTCTTATTACATCTTGACCGTACTAGAGAAATCCAGTACGGTTTTTTATTTGCAATTTTTTTAACATAATAACCAAATTAAGAATAGTATGATATGAGAGTTTTAAAAATAATGATTGTGGTAATAAAGTAGGTAGTATTGATTTAGTAGGGGGAAAATATGAATACGTTAAAGCGTATATCTAAAGTTTTTAAGTCAGCGGAGGAAATTCCTTTTGACGATTCCTCCAAGATCGTTTTAATGAGTGATTGTCATAGAGGTGACGGAAACTGGTCAGATGATTTTTCTAGGAATCAAAATATTTATTTTGCAGCTTTAACTCATTACTATGACGAAAATTATGATTATATAGAGATTGGTGATGGAGATGAACTTTGGGAAAATAAAAGACTTTCTGACATTAAGAGGGAACATAATAATGTATTCTGGCTTCTGTCTAAATTTTTCAATGAAAATAGGCTCAATTTTATTTATGGTAACCATGATATAGTAAAAAGAAAAGATAGATTTGTAAAAAATAATCTATACGAATACTTTGATGAGCAGAGGGGGAGATATATTCCTTTGTTTGAAAATATTAAGCTTCATGAGGGAATAGTCTTGAGTCATAAGATTACTAATAACAAAATCTTTCTAATGCACGGACATCAAGTGGATTGTTTAAATAGTAAAATGTGGAGATTATCCAGATTTTTAGTCAGGTATTTATGGAAACCTCTTAACTTCGTTGGAGTAAATGATCCAACAAGAACAGCAGAGAATTATCATAAAAAACAAGCAGTAGAAAAAAAGCTTATTGAATGGGTAATAAAAGAAAAACAGATGCTGGTTGCAGGACATACACATAGGCCTATGTTTCCTGAAGTAGGTGAGCCTCCATATTTTAATGATGGAAGCTGTGTTCATCCCAGGTGTATAACAGCAATGGAAATTAAACTTGGTAATATAAAACTTGTAAAATGGCATGTTAACACAAAGGAAGATGGAACTTTGTTCATAGACAGGAAAGTACTTGCAGGACCAAGAAAATTAAAGGATTACATTGACACTCAAAGATAGACTACTCTCTCTCTGTGTTAAGATGAAGAGCTCTAGCAAAAAAATGCTAGAGCTTTTTTAGGCTTCCTTACTTTGCTTTGTGATATTTAACATAAAATACAATAATGTATTGTGATTGTATCAGAAAGAAAGTTATGATACTATTAAAATAATTATAAATTTATTTGAAATTTACATAGGTAGTCAATAAATATTAAAGGGTAGGTTTAATTATTACATTATTTTTAGGAGCTTAGGAGGAATGTAACATATGCAACAACAAAATAATGAACAAGAACCAACTTATATTCTAGAATCTAAAAAAAGATGTATTGAAATAGGGTTGCAACCTAATGAACTTAAACCACTCAAAAACATTATGTCAGCATCAAAGCTCACAGAAAAGAAGGAAGCTTACAAAGAAATTTTAGAGGTTGTTAAATTCTTTAGTAAAAGAATTTTACAATCATTAGAAGATACTCCCATACTAATTGTTATATCAGACGAAAACGGTTATTTATTGGATACTTTAGGAAATAAAACAATAAAATCAACCATAGCGCAGATCGGGATTAAGACTGGTATTCAATTTAGTGAAGATGATATGGGTACAAATGTGGTTAGTTTAACGTTAAAACAGAATCATCCGGTGCAGTTAATAGGAACTAATCATTATCATACATTTTTACATAACAGCGCTTGTTATGGTGTTCCATTTCATTATACGGATGATAATAATTTGCTAGGAAGTATATGTATTATGACTTCTGTAATACTTCACAAACCATTTTTCTTAATGACTTTAACTACGGTAGTTGATGCAATAGAACGTGAATTGTTACTTAAAAAACAAAATCGTAAACTTAATGTAATGAACCAAATATTGATAAGTAAAACAATTAACGCCATTGTAGTCACAGATATAAATGAAGCAGTAGTAGAATTTAATGAATTTGCAGAAAGAATATCAGGATTAAAAAAAGAAAAAGTTATAGGGAAGTTTATTTATGACTGCCCAATAATATGCCAACTTTTTATAGATGTTTTAAATGATCAAAAATATTTTAAAAATGTCGAGATAAAATTTAAAAATAATAATAATAAAGAATTTATTTGCCTTTCTGATGTACAACCTATTCATGATGATAATTTAAATGTGATAGGCTCTTTTGGACAATTTCGAGACATTACAGAAAGATATTTGGCAAAGGAAAAATATAATTATTTGGCATATCATGATGAGCTAACAGCATTGCCAAATAGAAGATTTTTTACAGAGGTATTAAATAAATACATTGATAATTACACTAACACGTCAGAAGATATGTTGCTTGTTTTTTTGGATTTAGATAAATTAAAAATGATTAATGACACCTTTGGTCATTCTAAGGGTGATTTATTAATAAAAGAGGTTGCAAAAAAATTAAATGAATATTTAAGCAAGGGTGATTATCTTTTTCGCATAGGGGGAGATGAATTTGTATTATTATGTTTTAATATTAAGACTAAAGAACAAGCAATTCTGCTTGGAGAAAAGATTATGAGCCTTTTTATTAAAACATTTTTAATTGATGATCATGAGTTGCATGTAACAGCAAGTTTAGGGATGCTGTTGTACCATGAAAACCCAACAAATTATGAAAAATGTTTAATTTATACTGATAATGCTATGTATAAAGCAAAATCTAACGGAAGAAATTGTTATGTTATATATGATCCTATTTTAGAAGAGTCCTTTAAAGATAAATTAAATTTGAAGATGGATATAGAAAGGGCGTTAGAAAATAATGAATTTATGCTCTATTATCAGCCCCAAGTGGATATAAAAAATGGAAATATAATAGGGGCAGAAGCACTAATTAGATGGATGCATAAAGAAAAAGGAATGATTTTTCCAGATGAATTTATTTCTATAGCTGAGGAGACAGGATTAATTTGTAAAATAGGGGAGTGGGTATTATTAGAAGCTTGCTGTCAACTTAAAAAATGGCAAAGTATAAATTTACCCATATTAAAAGTAAGTGTAAATTTATCAGCACAGCAATTTTTGAAAAATGACTTAACTGTTATTGTTAAGGATATCTTATCTAAAACCGGAATTGAACCCAAATCTTTAGAATTAGAGATTACCGAAAGTATGACAATGGATGTGAATTATGCAATAAAAATATTAAAAGAATTAAATGATTTGGGAGTTAAAATTAGTATTGATGATTTTGGAACAGGATATAGCTCTTTAAGTTACCTGAAAAAATTTCCTATTAACTATTTAAAAATAGATAGAGCTTTTGTAATGGATATTATGCAGGATGAAAGTGATGCGAATATTGTGGACACTATTATCTCTATGGCTCATAATCTGCATTTTAAAGTTATAGCTGAGGGAGTTGAAATTAAAGAACAATTACAGTTTTTACAACAACGTAATTGCGATTTTGTACAAGGTTATTTTTTTAGTAGACCAATTTCTGCAGAACTTTTTGAAAAGGAGTTTTATAATTTAGAAAAAGAATTCAAAAAAAATATTGAATAAACATAAAGGGAGATAAAAATAAAGACCACACAGATAAAACGATTTATCTGTGTGGTCTTTATTTTAAAAAAAGGTTAATAAGAGTAGGATTACCTCCAGGGGTTAGATGTCTTCTGATTTTATATCTTTATATACGAAGTTGCAAGGATTTCCTTCGCAATTTAGAACCTCTTCATCATCTTCGCCAGTATAAATTTTTTTATTACTTACGTCACTTTCAAGTTTATCAATTACGGGAATATGTTTGTCCTTTGATAATATGAGTAGTTTTTCAATAGCTGAAGACATAGCAACTGGTTCGGTTGTTGGTTCGTATCTGTTAGTTATATTGCCCTCTGCATCAATAAGAAATTTTGTGAAATTCCATTTTATTGAATTCCCTACAAGGGATTCTGGAAACTTTTCATTAAGCATGTCATTAAGTTTTTTCCCATTTGAATTACTCAAATCAAAACCTTTGAAAGTTGTATTTTCTGTTAAATATTTAAAAAGTGGTTGAGCATTTGCTTCTCTTACGTCATTTTTCTCAAATAATTGAAAACTCACACCATAATTAATTTCGCAGAAATTTTTTATTTCATTGCTTTCACCAGGTTCCTGTCCAGCGAATTGATTGCTTGGAAATCCAAGTATTTCTAAACCTTTATCCTTGTACTGTTCATAAAGCTTCTCTAAACCCTCATACTGTGGTGTAAATCCACACCTGCTTGCCGTATTAACTATAACCAGAACTTTCCCTTTATATTGTTCTAGAGATATTTCTTCACCATCGATTGTTACCGCTTTAAAATCATAAATTGACATTTATTATCCCTCCATTTTATATAAATTTGTCTATACTAAAATATAAACTTTATCACTTTCTTATATTTAACTTAATTCGAACTTTAATTCGAATTTTAAAAATATATTATGGTTAATCACAGTAATTCTTTTATTTGTTTCTTATTACTAATAATATAACACGATAATTACTATTAGTCAACAATAATTATCTAATTAAATAAAATTTTGTGAAATTATTATTTTCAAATTAATTCATTTGCATGTAAATGTAGACATTGCTAAAAATGACGAAACATGAGACAATTTTATATAAAATGAAAGTTATAAGATGACATTTGTGAAAAGGGGAAATGGGAAACGCAGTAAAGAGCAAGCATGAATTATATATGTTGGCTGGTAGCATGTTTTTTATTTAGACAGAGTTGTATATAATAAAATTGAAGGATATTATATGTTATAAAACAATATATATACCAATAGGCGGAAGATATAGAATTATTGATTTCGTGCTTTCAAATATGGTTAATTCAGGTATTCATATTATAGGTATATTTACTAGCACAAAATAATTCAAAAATCCTAATATACATTGAAAATTCATGAGCACCAGTAGCTATAAAATGCCACTGGTGCTCAATTTATTTCATTAAGGTTGAAAACCTGTGAGTTACATTACTTTAAAATAATAGTTTCATTTGTAGAAATACCATTAAGCCTACCAATTTCCATATTAAGTACATTTATTTCTTCAATGAAGGCTTTAGTATTAGTTTCTAAATCTTCTACTTTAGTGTCTAAAGTCTCTATTTTGGTTTTAAAAGTTTCATTTTCAACCTTTAAAGCCACATTTTCATCTTTACAGATTTCAATTTCAGATTTAAAATTATCAGCATTCTTTGTTAACCTCTTATTTGCACGTCGTAATGAGAATTCCTTTTGTAGTCCCAATAAAGTGACTACGATAGCACCTATAATTGCAGATACAAAAATTATAAGAGCCAAAGAAATGTTAAAATTTACAGAAAAGAAATTAACGGAAATTACTGCAGAATTTTGAATTCCAAACAAGGCTACTAAAATAGCAAAAATTAAAGAAATTATAAAGCCAATTCTCATAACACACTACCACCTTTATTCACTATATTTATTGAATTATATCATAATTATTTCTCTGTGAATAGGATGTTATTATATTTAGTAATATACTAGTATTATTTGTAATATAAAGTAATATTGGAGCTATATTGGAGTTATATAAATATACTTAGTAAAGAAAATAGACAAGGATATTTTTGTTTCAAATTGTATCTTTACTTTTATGGTGTATAATGGTAAAATAAGAGTCAAACATATAAAATTACATTTGAAGAAAGTAATTGTATAGTTTGTAAACAATGTATTTATAAACTTTACAAATATGTTATGTGCGAGTATAAATTTATGTAATAAATGTAGGAGGTAAAGAAATACAATAGTAAAAATTCAAAAAAAATATATAATATTAGTAGGGGGAATAAAAATGAAAAAAACGAAAAAATTATTAGCATTAAGTGTTAGTTTGGTTATGACAGCTGCAATATTCACTGGATGTTCAGCTGATGGACTATCTCTTTTTACTGCTTTTGGAAAAACCAATACAATAAATTCTATGCAAAGTAAAACTGATATGTCACTGAAAGTTTCTGGTGTTAATATGTCAGCTCAGGAAGAAGAAATGATGGGTGCTGTGTTACCTATGATAAATGGTACGAAAATGTCTGTATTAACTAAAACTATTCAGAATGAAGATAAAACTATTGCTAAAATGCAAAGTGATATTGCTTTAAATTTAACCCAAATGCCTGAGCCTATAAACATGAGTATGTGGGTTGATGTGGATTCAACCGGAGATGAACCTGTAGTTAATGAAGTATTTAAAATGCCTCAATTACTTACAGCTCAATTTCCAAAGGAGTTACAGGGTAAAGATTATATGGTAATGAATATAGCTGATATGACAAGTGTACCGGGTACACCTCAAGTTAATTATGAAAAACTAATGTCTTTTAGTAAAGAATTTCAACCAGAATTTCTTGATTTTATGGTTAAGTATGCAAAACAATTTAATCCAGCTACAGATTATATTAAGCATGTAGGTAGCCAAACATTTACAGAACATAATGTAAAAAAATCTACTGATACTTACGAAATAAAATTAACTGATAAGTCTTTTAAGGATTTAATGCATTATACTTTGAATAATCTTGCTGAAAACACTGATGCTATGAATTTTGTTCAGAAGTATATGACATCTGTAATGTCAATTTATGATGTAACTGATGCAGAAAATAAAAATGTACAAGATGAAATGAACAATGCATTTGGGAATTTAGCAACTGATTTACCAAAAGCACTTTTAAGTTTAGACAAATCACTTGATTCTATTGAAGACTTAAAAATTCTTGGTGATAACGGAATTAAAATTAGATATACTGTTAATGAGAATGGTTATATTATAAAAGAAAAAGGAAACGCTGAATTTGTTATTGATTTACCTGGCATAATTAAATTAGCTGGAAACGCAGAAACAGTTAGTAATCCTAGTTACCCAACGGGTATATATACTATAAGCTTAGACTTTGATACTGATATCACTAATATAAATGGAGATGTTGATATTGAATTCCCAAGTGTTAATTCAACTAATTCATTTAACTATAATGATATATTGAAAATGATACCTGCTACAGTACCAGTTAAATAAAAAAAAGTGCCCTAAACTATAATTATAGTTTAGGGCACTTTTTTCATTTATTCATAGATGAGGGTGAAGACACTGCTAATATAATAAATATAACTCATTTATGGTATAATAAGGTTTGTAATATAAAACTTTGCAAGCGTTTACTTGCAATTTAATGAGGTGAATATAATGAACGTAAAAGAAAGAATTGAAGAGTTAAGACATCAGATGAGAAAAAGAGGCATAGCAGCGTACATAGTACCTAGTTCAGATCCACATCAAAGTGAATATGTAGCAGAACATTATACTGCTAGAACCTATATAACAGGATTTACAGGCTCTGCTGGTACTGCAATTATAACACTTAAGGATGCCGGGTTATGGACAGATGGAAGATATTACGTACAAGCAGAAAGTCAACTTAAAGATACAGGTGTAACTCTATTTAGAATGGGTGAGAGTACAGTTCCAACTGTTGAAGCATTTTTAAAGGAATCTCTTGATAGTGGATCAAAAATTGCTTTTGATGGCAAGGTTATTTCAGTAGAATACTTTAGAGGGCTTGAGAGTGCTTTAGAAAGTAGTGAGTTTTCCTTTGAAGTTAATGAAGACCTAGTAGATATAATTTGGAAGGGGAGACCAGAAAGACCTTGGAGTCAGTTAGTTTTACATGATGTAGCATATGCAGGGGAGTCAAGACAATCAAAACTTGCTAGGATAGTTAAGGAAATGAAGACTATGGGGGCAGACTATTATGTTATATCGGGCCTGGATGACATAGCGTGGCTATTAAACATTAGAGGAAGAGATGTAAAATGTAATCCCTTAACAATATCTTATTGCGTGGTTGCCAAGGACAAGTGTTATTTGTTTATCGATGATAGAAAAATTAATTCAGAAGTTAGAGCTGAGCTTGAAAAGGCGAATGTAGAAATAATGCCATATGATAGCATAGAAAAATTCTTAGGAGATATTAAATCTGGGATAATATTGCTTGATGCAGCAAAAACTAGCACTTGGATATATAGTGCCATAAAGATTAAAACTGTAGAGGCTATGGATATAACTACAAGGTTTAAGGCTATAAAGAATGATATTCAAATTGAAAACGTTAGAAGAGCAATGGTACGCGACGGTGTGGCTATGGTTAAATTTATTAATTGGATGAAGAAAGCCATAAAGACACGTAATATTACTGAAATAGAAGCATCGGATAAAATCGAAGAAATAAGAAAAACAGGAGAAAATTTTTATGATTTAAGCTTTGCATCCATTTCAGCTTACGGGGCCAATGCTTCTATGCCTCACTATAGTGCTACAGAAAAAGATCAAGCTACTATAAAGCAAGAGGGCCTTTATTTATTAGATTCTGGTGCTCAATACTTAGATGGAACAACAGATATTACAAGGACTTTAGCGGTAGGTACATTAACTAATGAAGAGAAAACAGATTTCACTCTAGTTTTACGCGGAATGATCGACTTAGCTATGCAAAGGTTTTTATATGGGACTACTGGCTCAAGTTTAGATATTATAGCTAGAATTCCACTTTGGAATGCCGGAATGGATTATAAGCATGGTACAGGACATGGAGTAGGTTTCTTCCTAAATGTTCACGAAGGACCGCAAAGAATATCCATAGTTCCAAATACAATTAAGCTTGAAAAAGGAATGATAGTATCGGATGAACCAGGGGTTTATAAGACAGGAAAACATGGTATAAGAATAGAAAACTTAGTTGTTGTTAATGAAGATGAAAAGACTGAGTATGGTGGACAATTTATGAAGTTTGAGACTTTAACTTTATGTCCTATAGACTTAGAAGCTATAGATGTCTCACTATTAACAAATGAAGAAAAGGTGTGGCTAAATAATTATCATAGAAATGTATTTGAGAAACTTTCTCCATATTTAGAGGGAGAAGAACTAAAATACTTAAATAAGGCAACCGTGGCAATATAAATATAATATTAATAAAAAAGAGATGCTGATGTATCTCTTTTTTATATCTGCGAATATCAATAGGATATTAAAACTGTTATTCGACACCATTTTTTGTTATAATACTATTTATGATTGATTATACGAAAAGGCGACAGGAGAGAGGCTATGAATTTAATATTAATCCATTTTTTCACACTATGTTTAAACATTGGTTATACTCATTTATTACTTGCAAAAAAAACAAATATTAAATATACCTTTTTTATATTATTAAGTAATTGTTTAATATCATTATTTATATATACTTTTTCTTATACTTTTTTAAGATATACTATTTTTCATCAATGGTTAATATATATTTCAGAATTTTCTTTCATTATTTATATTTCTTTAGTTTTTGAAGAATCCAATTCAAAAAAAATATTTACTATGGTCACTATATGGCTTTTTTCTAACCTGATATTAATTATAAGTAATTATATTGTAAGGTTATTTCCTAGTGTGGATTCCAATTTATATATATTTTCCTCAATATTATTAAGAAATTTTATTCAATTAATGTTTATACATATAATGTATTTATATTTTAAGCGTAAATATAAACAAATGCTAAAATTAGTATCTAATAAAGTAATAAATATAATATCTTTCTATAGTATTATAATTTTTATATTTCTAATTAGGTATTACGAATTTTGTTATTATGATTTTAATGATTCCTATGGAGTTTTTAATAGTTTGTTGCTTATAGTGATAATTATATTATCATACATAATAATTTTTATTACTATTTCATCTGTAAGTAGAAATATAGAATTAGAATATAAGTTTAAAATTGTAGATACACAAATAGAAATACAGAAACAAAATTACAAAACATTAAATGAATCTATTAAAAATTATTATGCATTTAAACATGACATAAGGCATCATCTTTTGGCAATAAAGTCAATGATGGATGCTGAAAATTATGTAGAAGCATCTGAATATTTGGATAAATTTAATGAAAATGAAATATCTCAAAATATAGGTACGTTATGCAAAAATTTTACTGTGGATTCAATACTAAAATACTATATGGGTATTGCAACAACTTATAACATTGATTTTAAGGTTCGTGTAAACATACCGCAAGATATTAATATAGATAACCTTGACTTATCTATTGTTATAGGTAACTGTGTTGAAAATGCAATTGAAGCTTGCAATAAAATTATTGATAAAAGTCAAAAGTATATTTATATAAAAGCTGAAATTAAAGGTTTCAATTTAGTAATTAAAATTAACAATACCTTTAATGGACAAGTTGTAAAGGTAGACAAAATAATTAAAACAAGTAAGGAAATGCAAGAACATGGCATAGGATTATCCAATGTGAGAAAAATAGCAGAAAAGTATAACGGTTTTTTTGATGTAAAATATACAGAATATAAATTTGAAGTAAATATTGTTATGAATTTTAAGGATAGTTCAGAATGAAAGTCTTCCACTTCTAAAGGGGTGCAATGAAGTAAATTTCATTCTGAAGTCGTTAATATTAAACATCGCAGATGATGATTTAACTAAGCTATAAAAATGGGGTAGTGATAAATATGATAAACGTTGCAATTTGTGATGATGATATACAAGAGATTAAAATTATTTCTAATTTTGTATCAAAAGATATTGAAGATTTAGATTTGTTTTTTAAGATAACATCTTTTAATGATGGGCAAGATCTAATTGAGCATATGAGCTCTGCTAAAGAGAATTTTGATATAATATTTTTAGATATTTATATGAAAACTTCAAATGGAATAGATATTGCAAGAGAAATTAGAAAATTTGATAAGGAATGTAAAATTATATTTATAACTTATTCGCAAGAATATATACTAGATAGTTATGAGGTTAGAGCTGCTTATTATATTTTAAAGCCTGTGAATGAAGAGAAACTTAGCAATGCTATTAAAATTGCTATAGAAGAATTAGATAAAGAAAATAAACAGATTTTCATTATAAACAAAAAAGGAAGCTATAGAATTCTTTATAAAGATATAGTATATGCAGAAAGTAAAGCTAGGATTGTAAATATATATTTAAAATCTCATGAAATCATTACTTTTTATTCAAAGCTTGAGGATTTATTTCAAAGACTTCAAGACGAAAGATTTCTTAAATCTCATAAGAGTTTTATTGTAAACATGGATTATATTTTAAAAATAGAAAACAATTGTATTTTTATTTTTAACAATACAAATATACCTATAAGTAGTGCTAATGTATCAGGAATAAAGAAAATATATTTTAAATATTTACTAAAATAAACATAAAAAAACAAAGCATGCGTGAATAGAATATCATGTGTGTTTTTTTTTGCAATTTATTACAAAAAAAGGTTAGGTTTTTACAATTAAAGCATCGTTTTTTACAAGATAAGCAAAAATACTGCAACTTATGGTATTTTGATGTAAAGGATAAAGTAATTTAAAATATAAAATATTCACAGAATTTGTTTGTTGGGGGTTAATTTTTATGGGAGAGGTTATTGTAATAACATCGGGTAAGGGTGGTGTTGGGAAAACAACTACTGCGGCGAATATAGGTACTGCACTTGCAATTATAGGGAAAAGAGTTGTACTAGTTGATGGTGATACGGGACTTAGAAATCTAGATATACTTATGGGGCTTGAAAATAGAGTTGTTTATAATCTTGTTGACGTTATAGATGAAAAATGTAGTTTGAAACAGGCATTAATAAAAGACAAAAGGCATGAAAAATTATTTTTACTTCCAACATCACAAACGAAGAATAAAAATGATGTGCAACCTGTAAAAATGCAGAATCTAATTAACAAGCTTAAGTATGAGTTTGACTATGTACTAATAGATAGTCCAGCAGGAATTGATCAAGGGTTCGAAAGTTCTGTAATTGCCGCAGATAGAGCTCTTGTGGTAGTAAACCCGGAGATGGCTTCAATAAGAGATGCTGATAGAGTAATTGGTTTGCTTAAAGATATGGGTGTTAAAGATTATAAGGTTATTATTAATAGAATAGATTATGAAATGGTCAAAAACGGTGATATGCTTGATGTAGAAGATATAGTTAGTAATTTAGAAATTGAACTTATAGGTATAGTACCAAGTGATAAAGCAATAACTGTATCTACAAATAGAGGGGAGCCTATTACATTAAGTGAACACTCTAAGATAGGAAGAATTTTTAAAGAAATAGCCATGAGAATAGTAGGAGAAGATGTTCCCATTGAGAAATATGAAACAAATGAAAGTGGATTTGCTGATATATTTAAAAGGCTATTTGTGTCTAAATAGGTGGTAGAACTTATCAAGAGGAATAGATAAAAATTGTAGAAGTATATTAAATTAATAAGAGTAATAGTTTTAATTAGTTTCTTTATTGTATCTAACCTGGCATAGCCTGCTTGAATTCACGATTAAAAATAAAGTGAGGTTAAATGAAAATGAAAATAAAAAAAATTAAAGTGAAAGTTGGAATAGATAAAAGTAAATTAATAAAAAGTGATAAAAGGATAGTTGCTTGTGGCAAGAATTTTTAATAGAATGGTAAGTGTGAAAATTATTAAAAAGATAGCAAAAACTCTATAAGGTTTTGCTATTTTTTTTTCATGCTACTAAAGTGGCTAACTTAGGTACGTGAAAACTAATATTACAATAATTTTATGGATACTAAATTGAACTAGTGGGTAAAATATTTAGGCATATGCAAATAGACTAGGCTAGAATAGACTAGTATTCGGACTTGTTATTTATTTGCGCATTAAAGTAATGAATAGGAGAGGTGATTGAAATGGGGAAAATATCAGCTTATTATACTATGCCACATCCCCCTATAATAATTCCAGAGGTGGGCCGTGGAGAGGAAAAAAAGATAAAAAACACATATGAAGCCTGCGCGAGTATTGGACGCGAAATTGCGGAGTTGAAACCAGAAGTAATAATAGTAGTAACGCCACATGGTACAATGTTTTCAGATGCTATATCACTTTCTTTTGAAAGTTCGATTTTAGGTAGTTTAAAGCAATTTGGCGCTCCAGAAGTTTCTATGAACTTTGATATAGACATGGATCTTACACAAGAAATTTTGGTGAGGGCAGGTAGCTGTAATATACAAACTATAAAAGCTACGACAAGGGAACTTAAAAGATACGGAAGAGAATATGAATTAGATCATGGCACTATAGTTCCACTTTATTTTATTAAAAGTAAATACGATTCTTTTAAGCTTGTTCATATTACATATGGAGGGCTTAGTCCCATTCAATTATATAAATTTGGTAAACTCATTAAGGAAGCCGTAGAGGAAAGTAATAAAAATGTTGTTTTTATTGGTAGTGGTGATCTTTCTCATCGTCTTAAAGATGAAGGACCATATGATTATAACCCAGATGGAGAAAAGTTTGATAGCGAGATAATAAGGCTACTAACAAAAGGTGATGTAGCAGGGGTATTTAATATAAGCTGCGAAATGATAGAAAATGCTGGTGAATGTGGTTTGAGGTCCTATTATATAATGCTTGGAGCAATGTCAGGTAATGAAATAAAGGGAGAACTTCTTTCCTATGAGGGCACCTTTGGAGTTGGATATGCGGTAATGAAATTTAAACTTAGTAGTAGCGGCAGAGATATATTATCAGAAATTACGGTAGAAAAAAGAAAAAGATTTAATGGAAGAGTAAAAAATGAAGATGTTTATGTAAGGCTTGCCAGGGAGAGTCTTACTCATTACCTAATAGACGGTGATTACATGGATGTACCAAACTATGTAACAGAGGAAATGGTGAATAATAAAAGAGGGGTTTTTGTATCTCTTAAAAAGTTTGGAGCACTAAGGGGTTGCATAGGTACAATTTTCCCAGTAACTGAAAGTATTGCAAGTGAAATAATGCGAAATGCTATTGAAGCTGGAGAAGGTGACCCGAGGTTTGGCAATGTGTCAGATGGAGAGCTTCTTGATATTGTCTTTTCAGTAGATGTCTTAACAGAGCCTATAACATCTTCAAAAGAAGAACTTGATCCTAAAAAATATGGAGTGGTTGTACGCTCAGGGAAAAAAAGGGGACTTCTATTACCAGACCTTGAAGGTGTTAATACCATAGAGCAGCAGATAAGCATAGTGCTAAATAAAGCGTCAATTTCTCCAAACGAAGATTATACCATAGAAAAATTCGAGGTCATTAGACATAAATAGGAGTTGTTAATATGGAAAAAGAAGCTTTATTTTATGTAATACAAGGAGATAAAATAAGTTGCAAACTTTGCCCTCATAACTGCCTTATTAAAGCTGGCGAGCATGGAAAATGTAATGTGCGCATAAATAGAGGGGGCGTGTTTTATACAGTAAATTATGGCGAGATAACTTCTATGGCACAAGATCCTATAGAAAAAAAACCACTATATCATTTTAAACCAGGTAGCAAAATACTTTCGGTAGGAAGTTTTGGATGCAATTTTAGCTGCAATTTTTGTCAAAATCATTCTATATCTCAAGTAAGAGCAAGCAGTGAATATATATCCCCAGAAAAATTAGTGGAAGTATGCAAAAGTCTTGAAGATAATATTGGAGTAGCATTTACATATAATGAGCCTTCTATATGGTATGAATATGTATACAATGCATCAAGGTTATTAAAAGAAACAATCAAAGATATAAATATAGTGCTAGTGACTAATGGGTATATAAAAGAAGAACCATTAAAAATGCTTCTTCCTTATGTAGATGCTATGAATATTGATTTAAAAGCATTTAATAACAAGTATTATAAAAACATAT
This sequence comes from Clostridium sp., assembly GCA_047624165.1. Classification (GTDB taxonomy): domain Bacteria; phylum Bacillota; class Clostridia; order Clostridiales; family Clostridiaceae; genus Clostridium_AD. The sequence continues at coordinate 19,024 of JBLHPD010000029.1, forward strand.
GTGGAGGGAGTGTTTTGCCTGTAATTAATACTATTAAGCTGGCATCAAAAGAGTGCCATGTAGAGGTAACTACGTTACTTGTAAGTGGTGAAAATGATTCTAACAACGAAATTTCTGAAATCGCAGGTTTTATAGGTTCATTAAATAAAGATATCCCACTTCACTTATCAAGATATTTTCCAAGTTACAAGATGAAAAACCCTGCTACTAATGTAGAGGTAATGATTGAAGATAGGTATATAGCAAAAAAATATCTTAACTATGTATACATGGGTAATGTTGCGAGCAGTGATAACTCAACATACTGCCCAAAGTGCGGGTATAATCTTATAGAAAGAGACGGGTACCATACTCATGTTAATATTAGCGATGATATATGTCCAAAGTGTGGTTTTGAAATAAATATTATACTTTAAATTAACTATAATAAAGGAATAGACCACCTATCTTTTAGGTGATCTATTCCTTTATTATAGTTTCATGTCCCTTATTTTACTTTTAGAACAAACACATGAGGCGTAAGTCTACCACTTTCAATTTTTATCTCTTGAAGTAATTCAAGCTGCTGATTATCCAATAGAACTTCCCTAAATAATTGTTTTTCTATTGTATAAATAAAGGCCATTCCTCCTGATTTTACAAGGCTAGGAATTTTATTTACAAATTCACTATATAAGTCTGCATACTTGTTATGAGTTGTGGACTTATTGTCAAAAGGCATATTTGTTATCATCTCATCAAAAGGGGCTGCGGTAGAATATTCTAATATGTCCTCATCTATAAGTTCTATGTTCACATTAGCTAATTTAGAATTTGTCGTTGCAGCTGATATAGCTGTTCTAAATATATCGACTCCTGTTAAAGACCCAAACTGTTGTAATTTAGCTCTTTCAATAAGCATTGTTCCAGTGCCGCAAAATGGGTCTATAACGTTAGCACTAGGGTTTATCCATTTTTCTATAGTCTTCATTACAATAGCTGCTGTTACAGGATTTATGGATGTAGCTAATTCATTTTTTCTATAGTCAAATCTATTATCCACATAGGAATACAGTTTGACAAATACATTGCAGAAATCATTTTTTTCGATTACTCGAATTTCAACTTCATAGTTGGAGGGACTATTTCTCAAATTTCCACCAGAAAGTTCATCTAATTCTCTAGATAAGTTTTTTACGAATTCTGATCTTTCCCTGTTAGAATCCAATGTTTTAAATTCAACTCTGTACCCAAAAGGGGCATTAGAATCAGATTCATGACACTGATTTAAAAAATCTATAATATTTGCATTTATAATTTCATTTGCTATTATCTTATAATCAAATTCTAATCCTTCACAGGCATCTAAAGGAAACAATAGTTCATAAAATGTCCTGCAGGTATAAATTTTATCTAAATCACTTTCGTGAATAAGGATGCCCTCATCTACAAGTCTACCGTCTATTGAGTTTTCGTCAAGTTCACTTAATGTAACGTGGTACTGATAATTCATAACGGTGAGTATCATAGGTACAGGAATTTCGAATCCTGTAAATTCATGACGCACAGTAGGAGATAATTTATCTATGGCTCTTGTAAGCGCGAGTTTTTCTTCATTAATATGTTTATTAGTTTTTACAAGTGAGCTATCTTCATTACAAGTTTTTTCATTTGATAGGACATTTTCATACATTTTCTTTAGTTTTTCTGCATCAATTGCGCTACCACAGTTCCCTATTGCAAGTACATAGGAATATCTTACAAATAGTTTATCCTCTGAGTTATATGCATTATATAGTGCATCTAAATATGCAGGGTCACCGAGTTCTCCGATAACACCACATACATTTTTTCGTACCTTTGGGTCTGAATGTGCAAGAAGAGAGCTAAGTTTTTCCTTAGAATTACCAATAGTTCGTTTGAACATACCTTTAGGCTTCTCCTTTTTCAAAATATCCCTTATAACAGAAAGTATTGACCTTGGGTTTTCCTCAGTTATTACTATTGACCATAACATTGGAATTGCATTATTATAATCTAGGGAAAGTTTATTTACTATTGCAGACCTTTGTTTATCATCTGATGTCTTTAGGCTTTCTAAGAGTGCTACGGTATTATTTATTTCTATCATTGTTTTCCTCCTGTGGTTCTTTGGGGTACAAAACAATTATTAATTGTTTTGCCTCTTATGTTTAAATTTATTAACTATAAGTATAACCTATATTTTAAAGTAATGGGTGGATATTAGTGTTTTATATATTTTTATAGTTTATGGCATTGTTTTAGGGTATCGTTTTAGTAACTAAATGTTTTAAAAGTGCGTACTTACATTAAAACAATATAGTTGTATAATAACATAGTAGTATATTTATAACAGATAAAGGATAAAAATATATTAAGAAAACGGAGGATTTTATTATGAATGAAACTTTAAAAAATATTAGCAATAGAAGAAGTATAAGGGCATTCCTACCAGAGCAAGTAAGTGGGGCAGATATTAAAGATATAATAGAGGCAGGTATTTATGCGCCAAGTGCTACAAATAAACAGCCATGGCATTTTACAGTAATACAAAGAAAAGATATTATAGACAGATTAAATGATGCTTTTAAAGAAATTGCGAGAAAATCTGATAATGAATATATTAGAAGATTTGCTGATAATGAAAAATTCCATGTGTTTTACAATGCACCAACAGTAGTACTAGTATCTGGAGACGTAAATAATGAGGCAGCCTCAGTCGATTGTGCAGCGGCAGTAGAAAACATGCTTATAGCAGCGGAATCCTTAGATATTGGTTCTTGTTGGGTTGGACTTATAGCATATCTATTAAATAGTGAAGAAGGCAAAGAATTTGTTAAGGAACTTGAAATACCTGAAGGATTTAGACAAATACATTCATTTTGCCTAGGATATAAAAAAATCGAGGTAACTAAGGCCCCAGCAAGAAAAGAAAATACAGTAAATTATATAAAATAATTATATAAGCTATATTCAAAAAATCTAGGGGAAAAATTAATCTCTGGATTTTTTCATGCCCCTAAATAGAAGCTTAAAATTGTTTAGGGTGTAGGTTAGCATAGTTCTAAGAAAATAATAGATAAGTACTCATCTATTGGTAATTATTAAAAACATTTACAAATACATAAAAGTAGTATATACTAAAGTAGTTCCTTAATGTGCTTCATTAGCTCAGTTGGCTAGAGTACCTGACTCTTAATCAGGGTGCCCAGGGTTCGAATCCCTGATGTAGCACCATCATAAATACAGATACCTCAATGGTTTGAGGTATCTGTTATTTTTTGCTCAATTTACGGTTGAAATTATTATCTCCTTAAGCGTGTTTAAAAGCTCTATTGCTTTTTCAGGAGTCATTAAGCCATAAACTTTATCATTAATAGTTATAACAGGCGCAAGTCCACAGGCACTAAGACAAGATGATGTTTCTACGGTAAACATTAAATCATCAGTTGTAATCTTCTCTTTTGAAAGTCCTAATTCGGATCGAAGAATATCTAATATAGGAGCTGACTTACTTACATGACAGGCCGTCCCATCACATATTTTTAGAACATACGAGCCTTTTTGCTCTAAAAAAAAATTATCATAAAAAGCGGCTAGACTATACATCTTTTCCATACTCATACCAAGTTTTTCTGAAAAATATGTGAATGCCTCCTTAGGGATATATTTATATAGATCTTGGGTATCTTGTAATATCGCGATAATATTACTAGAATTAAACTCATGATTTTTTAATATAGTATCTAAGTCGCTATAACTAAATTGTGTATTCATTATTCTTCCTCCTCGCAAACATTATTAAATTGTTATCACATCTATATTATATTAAATTTTTTTGTATTGCAATATCATATACTTCAGAGGGAAATTTACCCTATTGTAGAGGTAACTTCATTCTGAAATGTCGTTAAAAATACCCCAAAAATTTAAAAAAGATACCTATTAAAATAGTATCTTTTTGAATTATTGGAGTACATCTAACCTATAAAGTTTTGTATGGAAAGAAAAGCTTTAATATCTATCTTCTCATTAGAACTAATCAGATTCTTAGCTTCAAACTTTGATAATAGCATAACTTCAATATCTTCATCTGGTTCTAAATAAGCCTTTGATATTTCACCATGGCAAGTACAATATACTAAGGCGGCAGACTCATCCGTCATACCCGTTGATATATATGCCTTAGATTTGGTCTTATTATAATCAATTTTGAGTAGTTCAAGTCCTGTTTCTTCCTTTAGCTCACGTCTTACAGTAGTTTCAAAGTCTTCCCCGCAATCTATAAGCCCAGCAGGGATTTCATAAACGTAATCATTAAGAGGAACCCTAAATTGCTTTATAACCACTAATTTATTTTCAACAGTATGAGACTCATCTCCACGAGTATCTGTAGCTACATATGTAGCTACAATTATAACGGCGTCTATGCTGTCCTCAGCACCATTGAAATAATTATTTTTTAATGTATCTAAATCTTTTCTAGAAGCTATGGACCAATTTCTGGAATTCCCATTTTTATTTGTATACTCCGCATTATAAAGTTTTAAATACTGAGTATCAGCTAGCTTTGTAATATTGTTTATGCTCAATATTTCATCTCCAATCATACGTTAGTCTATAATTATGACTTTATATTCTTGTTTAGTTACTCGAAATCCTCGGGTTTTAAATTATTTACATATTCTAAAACTACATCTAGTGAATTATCGGAGTACATTGCATCTACGCCACCTTTATGATAATAAACTGAAAATCGATCATTCTTGAAATAAAAGATGTGGTAACTCCTGCTACCGACCTGTCTATGACCTAAACAACTTTCATCATCTAGAATAAGCTCATTCAATATTCTATTTCCTACACTTACATCTTTAATGACAGCTAAGCTCATATAACGAGGCTCAAATATAAATTCCTTCATTGTTTGCATTTTAAATTCCTCCTTAATAATTATATATGAATTAATAATATCACCTTACTAGAAGAAAAACAAACAAAATCACATGAAAAATTTTCAATAATTGGGTTGAGTATTATTAGAAAACAAAATCATTATTTGTTATACTATATATGCATTAAAAATTTATTGTGAAACAGATTTACAGCTAGTGGAGGGGAAAAGAAAATGTTTTATTTTGTGAAAGATATTGAAGAAAATGTTATGAATGTAAATTGTTTGAAAGAAGTTCCATTTTTGGAAGAGGCTATATATAATATGTCATTAGAAAAAATATCAAAAGAGTATGAAAATATAAAAAAGTGGTTCATGATTAATAAAATGGCTAACAATTTTCAAATTAAAGGTGTTGCAGGAGAAGAGTTGGAGTTTTTTCTTTTAGAGAATATTCCTTATGAAGATATGGATTATACCCATGATGTACTACATAATAGAATTAAACAAAAAATGGGACTAGAATTTGAAGAATATGATTACTGTTTGAGATTGAGATTAAGTAGGACATGCTCTAGAATTTTATTCCATACTAAGATAAAATATATTTTAAAAGAATGGAATTAATTTAAATATAGTGGATATTTAGTATATTATATATAAAATAGATAAAAATAAGATATAGGTAAATTTTATATATAAAAGGAGTAGAAGTTAAGTTGGGTAAAAAAGTTATAATTGTAGGAGCTGGAGTTGGTGGTTTAGCAACAGCTATAAGACTGTTAAGTAGTGGGTATGAAGTGAAAATTTATGAGAAAGAAGAAAAAATTGGTGGTAAAATCAATATTATAGAGCAGGATGATTTTGTTTTTGATTTGACAGCCTCTATTTTAATGCGCCCTCAGGAGTATAAGGATATATTTAGCTGCGCAAATAAAAAATGGGAGGATTATCTCCAGTTTATTAGACTTGACCCTACTTATAGAGTTAATTATGCTGATGGCAGTAGATATGATTTCTCTAGTGACCTGGTTAAATTAATAGATACTTTGGAAACTATTTCCAAATATGACAGTGTGGGGTATTTGAAATTTTTAGGGGATTCATATGAGAAATATCTTATTGCTAACAAGTACTTTTTAAATAAAGCATTTGCAAAGCCCAGAGATTTTTTTAATCCACTCACTCTTGGGATGGCTCTAAAGAGTAGAACTCTCTCCAATACCTACAATTACATTTCAAGTTACATAAATAATGAAAAGCTACGCGAATTCTTGTGTTTTCAAGCATTATATGTAGGAATATCGCCATTTAATGGTCCCAATATTTATACTATTGTTCCGACTATATCAGAGATATATGGTCTTTGGTATCTTAAAGGTGGTATGTATTCTTACATAAAAGCGCTTGAAAAACTTATTTATGAATTAGGTGGGACTATAGAAACTGGAAAAAATATAGAAGAAATTTTAATTTCAGATGGAATTGCCACTGGAATAAAAACCAGTGTGAAAACTGAAAAAGGAGATATAATTATATGCAATGCTGATTTTCCGTATGCGGTAACAGAACTTATCAAAGACAAAAAAGACAAGGGTAAATATGTGGATAAAAAAATATCTAAAATGAAATATTCCTGTTCTACATTTATAATGTATCTTGGTCTAAAGAAAAAATATCCACAACTTGAAGTACATAACCTTTTTTTAGGAACGGATTTTAAAAATAATATTGAAGCAGCATTTAAAGGGAGATTGCCAGAAAAACCTTCTTTATATATCTATTGTCCAAGTAAAATTGATGAAACTATGGCACCGATTGATAAAGAGTGTTTAAATATCATGGTACGTGTACCAAATTTGTTGTTTGGTGAAATTCGTTGGGATTCAAAAACTAAAGCATCATTTAGGAAACAAATTTTTGAGAGTTTAATTAGGATTGATGGGTTAGCGGATGTAGAAGAAAATATTATATATGAGAATTATCTTACACCTAATGATTTAAAGGACTCTTTTAACTCATATGGTGGCACTGCCTTTGGGTTAAGTCACACACTAACCCAAACAAATTATTTTAGACCCCATTTTAAATTACCAACAGTTAAAAATCTGTATTTTGTAGGAAGTTCAGTTCATCCAGGCACCGGTGTGTCTATAGTCCTACTTTCAAGTAAGCTTCTAGCGGAAGAGGTTTTAAAAGATAACATGACAACAAATTCATAGTTTATAAAGGCAATAGTACGGTTATAAGTTAACTAACTGAAGTTTATAGACCAAAGATGGTAATAAAAAAGCTGAATTACGTAACTTCTATATCATCTTTATAATTGTTATTTTTTAGACTCATATATTCAACTATCAGTTCATCCAATTGGCAACTCACAATTAATTTTTGGATATTAGATTCAGGTTCATCAATTGCACAACACATTTCGTTTAAAACGTCTCTCAATGCGTCGATGCAGGCTTTAAGTTTTTCTTTGTGCAGAATTCTAACTAGATCATCATTCATAAACACCCTCTCAATTCATCTTATGAAATTAGTTAACTTATAACCCATACTATTTTACCAATTATATTACATTATATCTAAATGAATAAAAAAAAAATATGCTAACAGCCAATAAATATTGTTAGCATATTTTTTATTAACTTGGAGAAGGGGGACTTTTAATACTTCCTATCTTGCAAGGTGTGGTAATAATAGCTTTATAAGCCCTTCAATCACATTGAGTTCCTTTTCTGAACATTTATCAATCAATGAATGCAAAACATCATTATTGGCATTAGCATTCTGTTGTTCGAAAAATAAATAATCTATTGATATGTGTAAACATTCAGAAACGTTTATCAATGTATTAATACTCATTTTCCTTTCGCCTCTTTCGATTTGTCCCAGAAAATAGGGCGAAATATTTAAGAGTTCTGAAAATTTTTCTCTAGTCATATCGAATTTTTCTCTTTCAATCCTTATTCGATTTCCAATTTGTACATAATCAATTTCCTTCTGCATGCTACTCACCCTTTAACGTATTAGTCGCCACTATAATTCTACATAAAAATCGCTAATATATAAATAAGCCCACTGCATACAAATTGTATTTTCAGATAGCTTATATCTTAAAAACAAACACTATTAGATAATATATCTTGACTCCATTAAGATGTGTAAAAAATATTTTTTTATTCAATAAGTATACCATTCAATTTGCGTGATATTTTTGAATCCAATAATAAAGTTTTATTTATTATATACGATAATAAAAGTGTATAGAAAAAATTTATGTAAAATGGGTGATAGTGATGGCGTTATCTACAAATATAATTAATAATACACTACTAAAGCAATATACATCGCAAATGAAAAATAATAATATAATTTCTGATAAAAGCACAAGTAATGTTGAGCATGAAAAAGAAATGCAGGAATTAGCTTTTCAAACAATGCTTATCCAAATGATGGATAGCTCAGGTAATTCAATGATGGCAGAGCTTATGTCTACTGCTTTATCAAACCAGGATTCTTTTAATCTTGATGATTCATTGGGTGCCATGAGTAATTTCAAGTCAACTATAAGAGGTGGGGCGCAATCGTTATCAAATAATTACAGTGAGAGCGCAGTTACAAAATTCAGCGGATTAGGACTTACAGCTGCTAAATATGAATCTAATGTTAATCCGGGCACCATAAGTAACACACCAGGAGATTATGGTGGTAAGTCCTATGGGGCATGGCAGTTCTCCTCTAAAACAGGTTCTTTAGATTCTTTTATAAATTCACTGAATGTAAATAATAAAGAGTTTTATTTGAAATTGTCAGATGCGAAAGCTAAAGATGGTAATAAATTTGGTGAGAATTTTGATGCTTCATGGACTAGTATTGCACAATCTAATAATGATAAATTTTTAAAATTGCAGCAAGATTATATAAAACAAAATTATTATGATACAGCAGCACAAACGTTAAAGTCAAAATATGGTTTTGATATAAGTAAAAAAAGTGATGCGTTAAAGGAAAGTTTATTGTCTACAGTAGTTCAACATGGTGTAGGAGGAGCTTTGTCTGTGTTCTCAAAAATTAATTTAAATAATAGTGATGGTAATATCATAAATGATTTATATAATGAACGTCAAAAGGTTAATGTTTATTTTAGAGATAGTTCACAGTCGGTAAAGCAAAGTGTATACAATAGGTTTACGAAAGAAAAGCAAGATATGCTTAATATGTTAAATAGAGAATTGGTTTAATTATTTGTTCTCATGTGACTGAATATTAAAATTCTAAATAAATCCAATAGAATGGTTAATCTATTGGATTTATTTATTGCGTATGAAATTAACTAATATAAAAATTGAAAAATTAGTATTAAATATAAACATATTCTGTTAAGATGTAAATATATGAAAAAATATATATAATTTTGTAAATTTTGCATTTTATCAAAGTGGCAATAAAGAGGGGGGCATAAAAAATGAAAAGTATTAAAACTAGGATTACAACATTTATATGTTTAATAGTCATAGGTGTACTTTGTTTTTCTACATTCACGTCATATTTAATTTCTAATAAATTAATATTAAAAGAAGCTACAAGTAATCTAATAGTAACTAGTGAGAAGTATTCAAGTATAATTGATGGGTGGCTCGCGCTTCAAGGAAATTTGATGGAAGATACTGCAGGCGCTATAGAATTTAATAGTAATTACAACAACAAACAAACAAATAGTAAATTATTTAAAAACTAGACAGGCAGTAAATTCAAAAAATAGTATAGATGTATATATAGGATATAAAAATAAAGCGATGTTATCTGCTAGTGAATGGGTTCCTACAGATGGGTACGATTGCACGCAAGCGGAGTGGTATAAGTTAGCTTTAGATAGTGATAAGGTAATATATACTACACCTTATGTTGATAGTGACTCAAATCAGATGGTTATAACTATCGCTAAAAGGATAAAGATAGGTGGAGAAGTCATAGGAGTAGCTGCATCTGATATAAAAGTAGCATACCTTACAGATATAGTTTCCAAAGCAAAACCTATTGATAATAGTTATGCATTTCTTTTAGATAGTAAAAACAATATTATTGTTCATCGCAATAAGAGTTTTAAGGCGACTAAGGATAAAATAGAAAACTTAGGGACCGTTATGAACGGAAGCTTTAGTAAAATTGTTGAGAGCAAAGCAGGCAAGATTACTGAAGTTAATACTTTGAAGGATTATGATGGAGAAAATAAATATTTTGCTATTACTGATATTCCATCAGCCAAATGGAAAATAGGATTTGCTATCCCGGTTAGTGAGTTTAGAAAGCCGTTAAAACTTCTAATATTTTCTTTTGGAATTGTGATTTTAATTTCAGTGATAGTGTCCTTTGGATTAGCATATTTAACAGGTAAAAAACTGTCTGACCCTATACTGGATATTTCAGAAATTGTTAAAAAGACTACAAAACTTGATTTAACTTATGATGAAAAAAATGAAAGACTATTAAAGCGCAAGGATGAAATAGGCATTATGGCAAAATCTGTAGCAGAGCTCAGAAATTCTCTAAGGAAAATAAGTTCAGCTATTAAAGAGAGTTCTGGAGAAGTTATTGAGGCTTCAAATAATCTATCTGAGGCCACAAATGAAACCACTCAGACTATAAACGAAATTTCACAAACCGTAGATAATTTGGCGGAAGGGGCTTCTCAGCAGGCTAGAAATGCCATGGTTGCAACTGAAAAGCTTATAAGTTTTGCACTAGAAATTGATAATTCTGTTCATAGCACTAATTTAGTTAAAGAATACTGGAATAAAACAGACGAGATAAATAGTAAAGGCATAAAATCTATGGAATTACTTACGCATAAGTTTAAGCAAAATGATGAGGCCATAGGAGAACTGGAAACCAATATAAATCTCCTTTCTAATAAATCAGGATTTATTGGGGAAATTATAAATACTATACAAGCTATAGCAAAACAGACCAATTTACTTGCGCTAAATGCAGCTATTGAAGCTGCAAGAGCTGGAGAAAGTGGAAAAGGATTTGCAGTAGTAGCTGATGAAGTTAGAAAATTAGCTGAACAAACGGCTAATTCAACTAATGAAATAAGCAGTTTAGTGGAAGAAATTCAAAATGAAATAAGAGGAACTAAGACTAATATGGATAATGCAGCTAGCATAAACGTTGAGGCCAATAAGGCCATGGAAGGAGCAGAAAATGCGTTTAATTATATTAAGTCATCTATCGAGGACACAGTAATACAAATAGATGAACTTAGTAATAATATTAAAACGGTAAATGAAAATAAAAATACAGTTTTAGAAGCTGTGCATGATATTTCAGCTGTCTCAGAAGAAGCAGCTGGTGCAACGCAGCAGGTTAGTGCAAGTGTTCAAGAACAGGTTATGGAAATGGAAAATGTAGCACAGGCATCAGAAAAGTTAAAAGGAGTTTCAGAAATACTTGATTTAAGGTTCTTTCTGAACTTTGGGTGTTTCATAATATAAAAATGAGCAGGCAGTTTAATAAGCTACCAGCTCATTTTTATATTAAAGCAGATAAACTAAATTCTTTATTTTTGGGAAGAAATGCAAGCTT
>JBLHPD010000030.1:0-30084 GCA_047624165.1 Clostridium sp.
TCAGAATCTAATATCAAAAGTCCACCTTTAGCTAAGTCATTTTCAAACTTATCAAGGGAAGGTCTATTCATAACTATAAGTGCGTTTGGTTCATTAATTATCGGAGAACCAACTGGCTCATCTGACAGTATAACTGAGCAGTTAGCAGTACCTCCACGCATTTCTGGCCCGTAAGATGGAAGCCACGAAACATTCATGTTAGCATCCATACCTGCATATGCTAAAAATTTTCCCATTGAAAGTGTACCTTGACCACCAAATCCTGCAAATATAATTTCTTGTGTTGCCATATTATTTTACCTCCATGGTTGTGTCTTTTTTAACCCCTAGAGTATAGAATGGTATCATATTATCTCTAAGCCAACCCATTGACTCATCAGGTGATAATCCCCAGTTAGTCGGACATATTGATAATACTTCTACCATTGAAAAACCTTTCCCAGCAATTGCATTCTGGAAAGCTTTTTTTATAGCTTTCTTTGCTTTATTAACATTTGGAACACTATCTACAGATACTCTTTCTACATAACACGCACCTGTTAAAGTTGATATCATTTCTGATACTCTAATAGGATGTCCTTGCAATTTCGTATCTCTTCCAAAAGGAGTTGTTTCTGTTACTTGACCTGGAAGAGTAGTTGGAGCCATTTGTCCACCTGTCATGCCATAAATACAGTTATTTACGAAGATAGTAACAATGTTCTCTCCACGAGTAGCAGCATGTACTATTTCAGCCGTACCTATTGCTGCAAGATCTCCATCTCCTTGGTATGTAAATACTACTGCATCTGGATTAGATCTTTTAATTCCTGTAGCAACTGCTGGAGCTCTTCCATGTGCTGCTTCGAACATATCACAGGCAAAATAATCATATGCCAAAACAGAACATCCAACTGGTGCTACTCCTATAGTTTTATCTATTACGTCTAACTCCTCAAGAACTTCTCCCACTAATCTATGGATTAACCCATGAGTACATCCAGGACAATAATGCGTCGGAACATCTAATAATGCTTTAGTTGGTTCAAATACAATTGCCATTATTTACCGCCCCCTACTATTTCTTTAACTTTATTTAATATATCCTCTGGATGAGGAACCATTCCACCTGATCTTCCGTAGAAGTATACTGGTTTTCTTCCTTCAACTGAAAGTCTAACATCTTCAACCATTTGTCCACAGCTCATTTCTACTGATATATATCCATGTTTTGTGGTATTTATAGTTTTCTCAAAGGCTTCAACTGGGAAAGGCCAAAGTGTAATTGGTCTTATTAGCCCAAGTTTTATACCTTCTTTTGCTGCCATTTTAACAACATTTTTGCATATTCGTGATGTTGTACCATATGCAACCATTATTAAATCACTTTCACCATCACAATTATATATTTCATATCTTACTTCATTTTTCTTTATTTCTTTAAATTTTTCTTGTAATTTTATATTATGTTGTTCTAGCTCTTCTGATAAAAGGTAAAGGGAATTTATTACATTATGTTTCTTTCTTCCTTTTAAGCCAGAAGCCGACCATGTTTTTTCTGGTAATACCTTTGGTTCTCTTTCTTTAAATTCAACTGGTTCCATCATTTGTCCAAGCATACCGTCTCCCATAACCATTACAGGAGTCCTATACATATCTGCCGTGTCAAAAGCATCTTGAACTAAATCAACCATTTCTTGTATTGATGCCGGTGCATATACTGGCATATTAAAATCGCCATGTGATCCGCCTTTAGTTGCTTGGAAGTAGTCTGATTGAGCTGGCTGTATACTGCCAAGTCCTGGCCCACCTCTAACTATATTTACAATAACACATGGAAGCTCTGCTCCCGCTATATATGATATTCCTTCTGCTTTTAAGCTTATTCCTGGTGAACTTGAAGATGTCATACATCTTACTCCTGTACCAGCTGCTCCATAAACCATGTTTATAGCTGCAATTTCACTTTCTGCTTGTAAAAAAATCCTATCAATTTTAGGCATTTTCCTTGATAAGTAAGCAGATATCTCTGTTTGAGGTGTTATTGGATATCCAAAGAAACATTTACAATTTGCTCTTATTGCTGCTTCTCCAATAGCCTCGTTACCTTTCATTAATACTTTTTCTCCCATAAGTCCATCCTCCTATTCTTTACTTTTCAACTGTTATTACACAGTCAGGACACATTTTCGCGCAAGATGCACATCCAATGCAGTCTTTCATTTTTTCTTCTGTTACAGTTGCTGAATGATATCCTTTTATGTTTAATTTTTCTGAAAAACTTATTATTTTTTTAGGACATGCTGCTATACAATGACCGCAGCCTTTACATCTGTCTTCTCTGAAACTTACTCTTGGCATATTTAAACCTCCTTTTAAATAGGAATTTATAAAATCTAAAAGTTTACTCCCTGTAGATTAAACTTTCAATAATATTGATTGTTGTTTGTTCAACCTGTAGGGGGTAACATATGTATATCAATACCAAATATAGTTCCTTTCAATTTTCCTCTCAGTTTTTCCATTAAATTTTTACTACAAGTAGTATACGCATGAGGTATATTTAGCTCTTTAGACAGCTTAGATACTATTTTATCTCCATTTATTATATGCGTAGGCACAGTTTCATAAGATAAATTAGTATTGGAAATTAAATGTGTTACCTTTAATCTTGAAGCTTTTTCTATTGCTTTAAAATATTCTATAATGTCTGTAGAATTTGATGTAAATGGTCTATTTGTATTTATAACAAAAAACATATCATAGGGTTCTTCTACAAAAAACCTATTATAGGGGCCAAGGGCTATTGAGCCTGAGTCATCCCCACCTACATCTATTACAACCTCATAGCTTTTATCATTAAATATAGATAGTATTTCTGCTGGAACTACCATGAGTTCTGCATTAACTAATCCTGGATTTGAGGCTATAACTCTTATTCCATATTCCTCTAATTGTTTTCTCACATCTCTTACACAAAAATAAGGATTTACTATATCTAAGTCAGCTATTACAACTTTCTTTCCTTCTTTTGCAAGATTTATCGCATAGTTTATTGCAATTTCTGTCTTTCCGCTACCGAAATGACCTGTAAAAATCCTAATTCTACTCATATTCACACCCACTAATTCGAATTTTTTTATTACCCAATATAGCATATACCTGTTAGCTATATGCTATATTGCCCTTGAAATTTTACGCACATTCATCTTCACTTATAGCATATTCTTTTGGTTTTATAGAAATGTTGGAAATAGCAAAAGCTAGTAAAGCAGGTATAACCCATGCAAATCCTGCACTGGCTAAAGGAATAAATTTAATAAAACCAATAGCATTTCCAGATAAACCGTTTACAGTGTCTAAAATACTTATTACTAAGGCTGTGTATGTAGTTATGGCAACAACCTTATTATTTTTCACTTTATCTCCAAGCAAAGTAATAACTATTAAAACAATTACAATTGGATATAAAACTTGTAAAACAGGACCTGCCATTGTAATTATACTATCAACATTCATTGTAGCTATACATCCGCTTATTACAGCCATAATAATAGCTGTAGTTTTGTAAGGTAGTTTATTATTTGAAAGTTTAGTAAAAAATTCTGCTCCACTTGCAAGTAATCCTATAGCAGTTGTTAAACATGCAAGTCCTACACATAAACTAAGAACAACTCCACCAATACTGCCTAAGTCTAATTTTACAAGTTTTGTAACTAGGTCAGTTCTAGCTATAGTTGCTGGGAACAAAGTAGTTGTTTGAGTTCCAAGATACATAAGTCCACCATATACAAATGCTAGCCCAACTACAGCAACTAGTGCTGATTTTATAGTCATATTCATTATATCTTTTGCACTTTTATAACCTTTTGATTTAATAGATGAAATAATTATTCCTGCAAAGATAACTGAAGCCATAGCATCCATTGTTTGATAACCTTCTATTAAAGCTTTTGATAATCCACCTTTGTAAGATGTATTTACAATTGGTCCAATAGGATCTATTATCCCTTTAAATATAATTATAGCAAGCATTAATAATATTGCGGGTGTAAGTATTTTACCTATATTATCAATTATTGAAGAAGGTTTGAGCACAAATGCAAGTGTTACTAGAAAATACAATATAACTACTATATTTTGTGGTATAGATGGAAATATTGGATGTATTCCAAGCTCGAAAGTTGTTGCAGCGGTTCTTGGAATTGCAAATAACGGTCCTATAACAAGGATTAAAGCTATCCCGGTTATTGTAGCAAATTTTTTACCTACCCTATTGGCCATTTTGTCATAAGTACCATTAATTTTGGCACAGGCAATTATTCCAGCTAGTGGAAGACCAACACCTGTAATGAGAAAGCCTATCATGGATGCAAAAAATGCGCTTCCTGCAGCTTTTCCGAGGAATGGTGGAAAAATCAGGTTTCCAGCACCGAAAAACATTGCAAATAATGCAAAACCTATAACTACTGAATGTTTTGATGAATTTTTCATTTAAGTATACCTCCAGACGAATAAAATTTAGTGATATTTAGATTATTAATAAATTACTTAACGTTTCATTTGATTATATATACAGCATTTATTATGCCAATTTTAAAAATCTTCATATTTTTCTAAAAAAAGCTTTAAATTTTAGCCAAATCCTTGCCTATCCATGCTTATAAGAATTGTTTTTTAGAATGCAGTTGTAAATATTTATGTTTAATTTGTATATCTATAATAAAAGCGGGCAATTTTTTTCTCCAATATAGAAAAAAATTGCCCGTTTTATTTTTTTATCTCATATTCATTGACTTTATTTTGTAGCTGTCTTCGAGTGATACCTAACACCTTTGCTGTTTTTGTCATGCTAAAGTTTTTACTTAGCAGTACAGTTTCTATGTATTTTTTTTCTATTGCAGACCTAAATGCTTTTAATGTTTGATCTCCGGCGCAGTCTGTAGCAGGCACTTCATGTATCATCAAATCATCTTTTGATATAACACCATTTTCACTAAATACCACTAGCCTTTCGATTATGTTTTTAAATTCGCGTATATTGCCTGGATAGTCATACTGGTTTAGATATTCCCAAACTTCAGGCTCGATGGTATGTATTTCTTTTTTCATTTGCTTAGATGCAGTAGCTATGAAGTTATTGGCCAAACTATGTATGTCTTCTTTATGCTCTCTTAGCGGTGGTATTTCAATGATGATGGTGTTTATTCTATAGTAAAAATCTTCTCTAAATAGTCCTTGGTCTATTAGTTTTACTATAGATTTGTTGGTGGCAGTTATAAGTCTAAAATCAACGGAGGTACTTATGTTGCTACCTATTTTTTCTATGGCTCTATCTTCAATGACTCTTAGTAGTTTGATTTGAGTTGATAATGGCATGTCAGCTATTTCATCTAGAAATAAAGTTCCCATACTAGCTGATTCAAATCTACCAATTCTTTCTTCATTGGCACCAGTGAAAGCTCCCTTCATATGTCCAAAAAGTTCGGATTCTAATATACTTTCAGATAAAGCATGACAGTTCACTGCTACAAAGGGTTTGTTTTTGCGATTGCTCTGAGTATGGATGTAGTTTGCAAATACTTCTTTTCCTACTCCCGATTCTCCAAGCAAAATGACGTTGACAGAGGTTTTGGCTACTTTACAAGCCATATCTATAATTCTTTTAAAGTTTTTATTTTCTGATTCTAGAAGCAAATTCTCTTTTTTATCATAAACTTTAGAGGCGAGTTCTGATTTTTTGTAAGCATTATATATTTTTTCTATTTCGTTTATAAGTTCAATCGGATCATTTCCTTTTACAAAATACGATACTGCTCCTTTTTTCATCGCATCTACTGCGTTAGATATAGTAGCATATGCAGTCATGAGTATGACTTTGATATCTTGATCTAATTCTATAATTTTTTCTAAAAGCTCTATGCCGTTTATTCCATCCATCATTAAATCAGTCAATACCATCTGATATTTTTTGTGCTTAATTTTCGCTATAGCAGCTTCTGCGCAGAGTACTGTTTCTATGGTATACCCTTCTATTTCAAGTATTTTAGTTAGTCCTTTAGAGTATGCAGCTTCATCATCTACTATTAATATTCTATAATTTTTATTATTCATTTGCAGTCTCCTATTTTAATATTAGTATGGTTTCATGTATCTTTATTGGAAGTGTAACGATAAACTTTGAGCCTTCCCCAATTTTACTTTCCACTCTAATAGTTCCCTCCATTTTTTGAACTTCATTATGAACTATAAATAGTCCAAGGCCAGTGCCTTTGCCTACATTTTTAGTAGTATAGAATGGATCATATAAGTGGATTTGCGTATTTTTATCCATGCCTGACCCGGTATCAGATACTTCTATGATTATACTATTATTTCTTTTGAAAGCTTGTACCTGAAGTATACCTCCTTGCTGCATGGCATCAGTAGCATTTGAAAAAAGATTTAGTAGGATATGTTTCAATGATTCACTATAGAGCTCTACTTCTAAATCTTTTTTCATATGGAATTTGAATTCTATATGTTTTTGCTTAAAGGCCTTTTGATTAAGTTCATAAAGATTTGTTATGAAATCTTTGACTTGTATGTTGTGTACTTTGTTATCAGAAAGCATTGAAAAGTTTAGAAGATTGTCTATGATTTTATTGGCTCTAGTCACAGAAGCTTCTATTGCACTAATTGCTTCTTTTCTATCCTCTTCTCCTTCCATACGTTTAAGTAAATATGTATAGTTCCTAATAATTCCGAGAGGAGTCCTGATTTCATGTGCAATGCCTGCCGCAAGTCGCCCTACTGCCGCCATTTTACTTGATTGAAGCATCTTTTGTTCTGAAAGTTTTAAATCAGTGATATCTTCCATCATGACAAGTACTCGCTCACTAGTGTTTGGTAATTTATCTAACAGATAAGTTCTAACTTTAAATATTTTTTTTTGATATTCTACTTCTTTTTCTATTGAAGTTCTAGTTTTAAGTATATCTTTTATTAAGCAAACAGCGCAGTCACTTCCAAGTATTTTTTTAATATTTTTGCAGTGAATATGTTTCACTTCATCTATAGTGTATCCTATATATTCACAAAATGCTGTATTGGATTCTGTAACAAAGCAGTCCTCGTTTACCACTACCATTAAATGACTGGTAACTCCATTGAAAATAGTCTCTAATTTGTTTTTTGAAATATTAAGTGCATTTGTTTGTTTTTGGACTTCTTTTTTTAGTTCTCTGTTCCAATAGTGAAAAAATAAAGCTACTAGTATCGCTAGAAGAATAGCATATTTAACTAAAAGCGCATATTTCTCAGCGTTTGTATTTTTTATGATCAGCGGTAATACGCCAAACCATTTTTTATCTATTCTTTCCATGGTGTTATCTTTTTCCAGCTGGTATATTGCTTTGTTAATTATTTTTAATAATGTTTCATTGCCTTTTTTTACGCCTATTAAGGCTGGTCTTTCGTATAAGTATTTATTTAATATTGAATATTCACGGTTAAGACCTTCCTGAGTTAAATAATAGTTTATTACAGATTCATCTCCCAAAACTGCATCTACTTCACCCTTTTCGAGTAGGCTAATAGCGTCTATTAAATTTTCAGTTTTAACTCCATGTACATCTGTATAATTATCAGCTAAATATTCAAATATATAATCGCCTTTTATTGCCGCTATAGTTTTGCCTTTTAGATCCTGTTGTATTTTGATACTAGTATTAACTTTTTTTGTTAATATTGCACCTCGTTGATAGTATATAGGGTCAGTAAATATAAAACTCCGAGAACGCTCTTTGGAAGCGTGCATATCACAAAAATCTATATCTCCGTTTTTAAGAGCGTTAAGGGCATCATTCCAAATCATAGGTTTCAGTTTTATTTTGACTCCTAGTTCTATAGAAAGAGCATTGATATAATCGATTACAAGCCCTTCATATTGTCCACTATCTGGGTTTAAATATCTTAGCGGGGGAGTAGTTTGATCTGATCCATATATTAAGGGACCATGATTTTTCAAATACTCTTTTTCAGAATTATTTAGGCTATTGTCTTTTGTAAAATATTCGATTATGTTAATGTTGTGCTCTAGCTTGAAATAACTATTTGCAAATATAAGTGCAGTTACTATAATTAAAAATCCTAATATATATCTTCTCTTCATTATTTTTTTCACCCTTTATTAGTATAACAGTAAATATGTATAAATGATGGAATGATTAAAATTTAGGATTTATTGACAGTCTTAATTGCATAATACCGCTAAAAATTTTAACCATCATAGTATATTATATCCACAATCATATCTTCTCTTATTTCCCAGATATTTGCCTGCACACTAAATGCATTAATGTCTTCTATTTCAAATATTCTCATCCAGCTGTCCATAACTTGCCTTTTTTCTAAGGGGTAAAGGTGTGACAATTTTCCTTCTATAAAAGAGTAGGTATCTTTAAACCCTCTGTTTTTCATATCCTGGGCATATAACTTTTCATCCTCCATATCCTTTGGAATATAATGATGGTTTAGAACATAATCCCATTTTGCACCGTCAAAATAGATAATTTCGGATTCGTCCACCTCTAAAACATATACTACGGTATTTTCTATAGGCCGTAACATATATTTTTCACTTATAGAGCACCAGGTAGGAAATGTAACACCTTGGGGTTTTGGAACAATTTTACTTGCAGCATTGACAAACCACATATAAGCGTTTAAATAATGATCTGCCATATCATCGAATTGTTGCACAATATATTCCTTTTTATTCCTGTGTACTCCCTGGTTTTTAAAATTTTCCAAGCTCTTTATATCTTGTCTAGTCCAAAGAGTCACTTTATTAGAAATATTTTTAAAATTCGACATGGAAAATCGCCTCCAATTCACTTTTTATTCATCTAAAGGAAACACTGAGTCTTTACTTAATTATACAAAAAAATTCTATGAATTTCAATTACTAAGTAAAATTAAATCCATACAAAGTATAGTATCTAAATAGTTTATATTATAAACGTTAGTTGTTTTAAGAGTACCTTTAAAGTTATAAGCATCAAGCGTTGATCTTACACCAACATACTTTAAAATAGTACTTGCTGTTAATGAAATATTAGTAACTGTAGCAATAAATTTACCATTAACATAAAATGTAATTATGTTACCCACTTGAACACAAGAAATATGATACAATATATTTATATCTAATACATATCGATAAGCAACAATAACATTACTTGTCTGGTACCCTATAATATTATTTACTAAATCTACATATATACCATCACCTCCAAAACCACATACATATTAGCAAAACAAATTGTTGTTATAATTTGTTCATGTCCCACGGGGGTTTTTATGAGCGAAGTGAAATTGTTATTTAAAAAATAAACTATAGAAATAATAAGGAGAATAAGTATGGGTATAAGATTGGCTGAACATAAAGACTTTGAAGCACTGGTGGAAATATACAATCAAGCAATTGTAACACATCGTTGCACTGCGGATATGGATATATTTTCTGTGGAGGAAAGGATTTCCTGGTTTGTGCAACATGAATCATTAGAGTATCCAATTTATATATACGAAGTTGATAACAAAGCTGTAGGATATTTATATTTTACTGGTTATCGTCCAGGAAGAAGAGCTATGAAATATACTGCAGAAATTAGCTATTATATTCATAATGATTATCAAAGACAAGGAATAGGAACAAAATTTATGGAATTTGCAATTGAAGAGAGTGAAGAATTGAATTTTAAAAATTTAATTGCAATATTGTTAGAATGGAATATTCCAAGTATAAGGTTACTTGAAAAATTTGGATTTAAGGAATGGGGATGTCTACCTGGAATTGCAGATTTCGATGGTGAAATATGTTCGCATTTGTATTATGGATTAAAGATATAAATAACAGAATAGTTGGATATAGATAGTAGGGAAGCTGCTGTTGTTATACGGTACTTTATTAGATACGTGGTAGGAGAGATCTTAATTGTATTCTTAAAACAACGAGTACATTTTACCCAATGGACTTTTTTCAAAGGAGCAGTCAGAGAAGATAGCAGAATGGATTGACATAATCGAGGATTCTGTTTTTCATTTACAGTATAGGAGAAGTTAATATATCTAAGAACCCCTTGCCTTTAGGCGTGGGAGTATCAGTAGAAGGGAATCATAAAGGAGAATTTGAACTGAAACCCTGTCAAGTAGACACTGCAAAGAGTTTTTGCCGTGAATAATTATAAACGGTAACATACGATACGGATTTTTAACGATAATAGAGGTATACTATAATTAATAAAGATTTAAGGAGGAAACAACATGAAAACTTTAATTAAAAATATAGAATTCTCAAAAGTAATTAATTTAATGAACTTAATATCTTATCAAGAGGGCCAGGTTATAAGTAGAACTATTGCTCAGACACCATCTGTAAGTATTTCATTATTCTCGCTAGATAAAGGTGAAGGTATCAGCACCCACGTAACTCCTGGAGATGCTATGGTTCAAGTATTAGATGGCGAAGCGGAGATTACTATAGATAATAATATTTTTATTGTTAAAGCAGGTGAAACAATAATAATGCCTTCTAATGTTCCTCATGGGCTTGAAGCTCGCGAAAGATTCCAAATGCTTTTAACGGTGATAAAGGGCTAAGTAATTCAGTTAGGTAAATCGGAAACTAATATGTATAACTTGATTTTGTATAGAGTCAATAGAGCGCTATATTTTATGTTCAGAAAGCAGAGATGGAGCTAGCAGATATATTTATCTGATGGCTCATCTTTTTAGGTTTATAAAGAATATAATGTAAAACTTAAGGGTCAAAATTAACAGCTGTGCAAGTGATTAAAATTATTGGAGCAACAATAAAGTAGGTGAAAATTTCTGGAATTTACGGTATTCTTTTTAATACTAAGCAATATAAAAGTGCGTACTTGTAATTAAGATACATTGGAGTAGAATATGACATATAGAAAAGAAGTTATATTTAATTTAATAATAATTTGGAGGTAGAAAAATGCAAGCAATATTTAACAGAAGAAGTATAAGAAAATATGAGGATAGACCAGTTGAAAAGGAGAAAATAGAAAAGCTTTTAAGAGCTGCAATGCAGGCACCATCAGCAGCTAATCAACAACCTTGGGAATTTTTAGTTATCGAGGATAAAGAGGTACTAAATAAATTAGCACAAACAAGTCCTTATTCTAAGATGGTTGCAAGTTCAGCAGTTACATTTGTTCTTTTGTCTAGAAAAGAAGGGCTATTGGCTCCCGGTTGCGTACCACAAGATATGGGAGCGGCAGCAGAGAATCTTCTTTTAGAAGCAGTAGAGCTGGAACTTGGGGCAGTTTGGCTTGGAATAGCGTCTATTCAAGATAGAATGGAATATATAAAGAAATTATTTAAATTACCTGAAAATATAGAACCATTTGCATTAATACCAGTAGGATACCCCGATGGTCAGGAAAATAAGTTTGTCGATAGATTTGATGAAACGAGAGTTCATTATGGAACTTGGAAGTAAATGTTTCTAATAAAAAGACTGCTGATAAAGGTTGTAAAAACCTATCAGTAGCCTTTTATATTAATTAGTCTATATTTTTATACATAAACCAATCAGATAACTTTGTTATGCCTTCAAGTTTTAATTTTTCTTCAGTAAGTTCTTTAGAAGCAGGAACTAAAACTTTATCTCCAATTATTTCATTGTTAGGCCAGTTAGCAGGAGCAAATAAATGTTTACTGCTGGCAAGTTGTAGACCTTTAACTATTCTCAAAATCTCATCCATATTTCTTCCGAGTTCCTTTGGATATTCCAGTATAGTTCGAACTGTTCCTTTAAAATCTACAATTACCACGGATCTTGCAGTAAGTGTATCCTCAGCATCTTCTCTTATCATGCCGAGCTTATATGAGATTTTTCTATCTGCATCATCTATTATTGGAAACTTTATATCTACATGTAAATTTTTATCAATCCATTTAATCCACTCATTATGATCCTCAACACTGTCTACACTTAATCCTATTAATTCAGTATTTAGCTCTTTAAACTGTTTAAATCTCTTCTGAAAAGCTACAAATTCGGTTGTACATACAGGAGTAAAGTCACCTGGATGACTAAAAAAAACAAACCATTTACCTTCATAATCATTTGGTATATTTATAAAACCTTGTGTAGTTTTAGCCACCATTTCAGGGAATTTATCTCTAACTAATAATTTCATTATATATCAACTCCATCTCTATAATATTATCTATATAGATAATATTACTACATTGTTTAAGATTTGTAAATAATAAGGAGCTATTGAAGCATTAGCTCACCGTCCCATGATAATTTATTAATATTTCCCGTCTAACATCTTTTAAATATATTCCAAGAAAAGCCAATGCAGCTACCAAATACAGTATAGAAAAAATTGCGAAGAAATAAACATTTCCTACAAAGAAACTTAATGAAAAATTAAAGCAGAAGTGAATCCAGAACGCTATAAATAGATTATCACACTTCTTCATAAATATGGCCATTATAATAGTTAAAGCCATCATCACGGCTATATTTTCAAGGATATAAATTAATGCCTGCAATCCAATATAATTAGAAGAAACAAACCAAAGTGGCGTATGCCAAAATGTCCAAACCACACCCAAAATGAGATTACCTTTAATAAAACCATATTTTTCTTCCAGTTCCGGCCGCAAGTATCCACGCCATCCGGACTCTTCCCCAGTTGGCCCTTGTAAAATTGTAATTAGAATCGTGATGCATAGTGCAGATGGAACAAATATAAGCTGTGCTGTGATAGATGTTTTTTCAATTGCAGACAGAATCCATACCGACAGCAAGAAAATACCAATTACAATAACAGGTATAATTAAAATTAATCTGATTTTCAGTTTTTCTTTAAAAGCCTTCTTATAGAAGTCCTTAATATTCATATCTGGTTTTAGATTTTTTAGCATCATCACAAGCACTATAGTTGGTGACCAGCTGCAAAATACCGCAATCCATTTCATAACAATATCTGGAGCATGGAACACCATAGATGCCAAACCGCCAAGCCCTAAAACCATTACCCAAAATAATAGGTATGCATTGATCACATACTTCCACATCACGTCAATCTTCTTTTCTTTCATCTTTACCTCCACCTTTTTTTATTTCATTTCCATCAAATGCAACTTCTTTTGGTGCTTTCCACATTTTTTCAAGATAAAAGAAACACCCTATATTAAAAATAATAAACTGCCCTGAAATAATCCTCAGGGTTTAACAATTACACTTCTTAGCCTACTGCTATATTACATATTTTACTATGTTTTAACTTCTATTTCAATACTACTCTCAAATACAAAATTGAAGTACTTAGATAAATTTATAGCTATCTTATAAATAGCAAAGCAAATTGTGCTTACAATTTGTTCACATCCCCAGGATGAATACTATATGTATAAATAATCATAAAATTGGGAATTGAAGCTATTTTAATGTATCATAATCATTTGACTATTAGTAAGCACTAATATAAACGATGAATTACAGAAACTATACGAAGGTACGCATAGTGATACTTATAGTAAAAAAACTAAAAGATCATCCTAAAAAATATAAGAATTGAAAACATAAGAATTGAAAACATAAAAATAACATGCAAAGGAGTGATTATATGGAAGACGAAATCATAACGCTACATAGAACACCAATTTTAAAATCAGTAGATAATGCTTTTAAGCTTCTTAGCTGTTTTACGGTTGAAAATCAGAATTATACATTGATCGAACTTGCAAGATTAAAAGGATAAGGGAACAAGGTTATGCACTCAGTATGGAAGATGTAACTGTAGGCGCGTGTGCAGTTGCAGCACCAATAATGAATGCTGCTAAAGAGGTAATCGGAACAATAAGCATTGCTGGGGCTAGTAACAATTTTAAAGGAGATAAACTGGAATCCTATGTGAAACTATTAAAGGAGACTGCTAAACAAATCTCATTAAGAATGGGATGGGTAGGTTAAGTTGTTAACTAATAAATGAAAGTAATTTTGACCAAATAAAAATACTACATGAGGGAAAAATCACAGAGGATGATAAAAATGAAATTTTATCTAGAATAACACCTACAACAGATATAAGTTTAGCAAAAGATGCAGATCTTGTTGTAGAAGCTGCGGTGGAAAATATGATAATTAAGAAAAAATATTTGCTGAGTTAGATGGAATATGTAAGAGCGAGACTATACTTGCTTCAAATACATCATCACTATCTATAACAGAGGTAGCGAGTGCTACTAAAAGAGAAGATAAAGTTATAGGTATCCACTTTTTCAACCCAGTTCAAGTAATGAAATTAATAGAAGTTATTAAAGGTTTGCTTACCTCAGAAGAAACTAAGAATACTGTAATTGAAATTGCTAAGACTCTTGGTAAAGAGTCGGTAGAAGTAGAAGAAGCACCAGGTTTTGTGGTAAATAGATTATTAATACCTATGATAAATGAAGCTGTAGGAATTTTGGCTGAAGGAGTAGCAAGTGCGGAATATATTGATAAAGCAATGAAGCTTGGTGCAAATCATCCTATAGGACCTTTAGCACTAGGAGATTTAATTGGAAACGATGTATGTTTAGATACCATGGAAGTATTATATACACAATTTTGTGATCCAAAATATAGACCACATCCACTACTTAGAAGAATGGTTAAAGCAGGACTATTAGGTAGAAAAACTGGAAAAGGGTTCTTTAATTATGAAAAATAATCTATTGGAAAATATAATTTGCATGAATAATATATGTTTATAATAACTTAAATAATTAATGATAGGATTGTGTAGTAATGAATTACAAGTGCCAGAGAGACCAGAGATGGAGCCATCAGATATATTTATCTGATGGCTCCATCTCTTTAGGTTTACATTAAAATTATATTTAATTAAAGGGGGACTCTAATTAAAAAAATCAATTACTTTCTATGTACTTATAATAACAATTCTTTGTGTCCTTGTAGTGACAAAACTGATTTAAATCCTATGTTATTAGCAAGAATGTAACTTCTAGTTATAACAGTTTTCTAATAGGTATTTGTATTTCAGATACATATTCATTTTCAGAATCTGAAAAGTCATAATCTACTATATTTTTTTCGATAGAGTCTCCCAATATTTCGTATCCATTTTCTTCAATCCATTCAATAAGAACGGTATAGTGATTTTCGATATCTTTATAGGGTCCTAAAAAAACAACACAAGCAAACTCATTTTCTGGAATCGTTATCAAATCCAACTCTATTATATTTTCAGTTGACAAGATTTCGATGAAATATTTAAATTTATTAAAATTCCCACTTGTCATGTTTTCTCTTGAAAGAGAAGTGTATACTTGACCTTCAATAAGCCAGGAACTGAGCTTTAAATATTTTTCATTTTTTAAAACGGATTCTTTAAGTTCGTACTCGTTTTTACTATCTTTAATGTCTAAAACCACTCCAATTCTTTGAGGCAAGCGCTTTATCTTTACAATATTCATCTCATTTTTTATATTTCCGAGTAGCTCAAGTTTTGTATTTATTTTGTTTTTTAAATTGACTAACTTATTTATTTTTACATCAATTTCCTCTTCCTTATTTTTTAGTAAGGTCATTAAGTTATTTGTATTTTTATTATTCATATATTTTTTAATATCCTGTAATGAAATATCAAGATTTTTAAAAAATAGGATTCTGCTTAGTTTGAAAAAATTCCGAATACTATAGAATCTGTATTTATTTGCAACATTACAATTAGGTTTTAAAAGATCGATTTTGTCATAATGCCTTAAGGTATCTGTGCTTATATTAAAGAGCTTGGCTAATTCTCCGATTAAAAAAGTATCCTTCATAATTATGTCACTTCCATTCTATAAATATTAAACTATTTATCACTATTATTATAAACCACTTAGTAACATTAAAGCTATTAAAAAAAATGTTGTGCAAAAGGTATAACTGAGACTAAAAACAGGGGGATTATTATGAAAAAAACGTAACAATTAAAGAGGGCTGGAAAGTTCTTTTTGCTGGATTATGTATGTTTAGCATAAAATTCATAATAATGCCTATTGACATTAGAGCTAGTCCAAGGTTTATGATTTACTTAGATGAATTTTAATGATTCTATCAATAAATATTAATAAAGGGGAATACTATCATGGGTGACTATAACGCAGTATTAGCAAGAAATACGGAAAATGCTCCAAAAGGTATCGGTCCATATTCACAAACTGTAGCTTACTCTCATTACAATAATCTTTCAGCTCAATTACCAATCGATCCAAAATCTGGGGAATTGGTAGCTGGCGGTGTAAAAGAGCAGGCTAAGCAGTGCTTTAAAAATATCAAGGCAATTGTAGATAGCATCGACCATGTTATGAGCGACATTGTTAGAATCACTGTATTCGTTAAGAATATCAAAGATATTGACGCTGTAGACGAAGTTTATAAAACATTCTTCACAAGCTATGTTCCTACACGGACGATAGTCGCAGTTGCAGCTTTGCCTATGGATGCTTTGGTGCAAATTGATGCACTTGTTTCAAATGGTGAAGGTACAATTCCAAACGCACCACAATCAGGAGACCTCATAAAGCTTACAAATAACACGGCAAATGCGCCAACAAGTACTCTATCTACGCAAGCTGTAGCTTTTTCTCATTATAATAATATTTCAGCTCAATTACCTATAGATGCAAAATCTGGTAGATTAGTAGTCGGCGGGGTAAAAGAGCAGGCTGGACAGTGCTTAAAGAATATCAAGGCGATTTTGGAAAGTATCGACGTTCCTTTCGACGATATTGTTAAAATTAACATCTTCCTTAAAAACTTCTCGGATATTGAAGCCGTAAACGAAGTTTATACAACATTTTTCCCAGACTCAGCTATAGCAAGGGCCGTAGCTTATGTGCCTGCACGGACAACAGTTGCAGTTTCAGCGCTGCCTATGGATGCTTTGGTACAAATTGAAGCAGTGGTGTCACACGGAGATGGTACACCACCACAAGTTGTTGAAGACAGGCATGGACTAATTATAGAAGCAAACAATACGGAAAATGCACCAAAAAGTTCTCTATATACACAAACTGTAGCTTTTTCTCATTACAATCATATTTCAGCCCAATTACCTTTAGACCCAAAAACTGGTAAAATGGTAGCTGGTGGTGTAAAAGAACAGGCTGGACAGTGCTTAAAAAATATCAAGGCAATTATAGAAAGTGTGGACCACGTTATGGATGATGTGGTTAAAGTAAATATATTCCTTAAAAATATCGCAGATATTGATGCTGTAAACGAAGCTTACGCAACATTCTTCCCAAGCGGTGTTCCTGCACGAACAATGGTTGGAGTATCAGATTTATCTAAAGATGCTTTAGTCCAAATAGATGCAGTTGTAGCAAACGCTGAAGGAACACCTCCACAAGCATAACAGGCATTTGTTTGTAAATACAGGAACTATCAAAGTTACTTGTTAATGCTGACGGTGAATGCGAAATCGCATATCCTAATCATAAAAAGGGACTGTCTCAAATGAAAATTGAGACAGCTTCCGTTCTTTAACAGCACAGATGAAAAAGCATCGAGATTTTAGCCAATTATGGCAGAAATCTTGATGCTTTTTTAGTTTCCGGGCATAACAAAAAAAATTGGGTTAGCTTATCGATTATTGTTGACAACTATAAATTAAATGAATCAGAACTCATTACAAAAGGAACTGTTACTATTTCTTCTTTTACATCTGTTCCTGAAACATTCTCACTATATATATATAGGTCAATCCATCCGTGAGCCAGGGGTGTTCAGTATACAATTAGCTATTCTAATCTTTCAGATATAATTTTAAGCTTAGATTTATTCAGTTGTTTAAAAGTTATGATAAGGCATTTATTTACTCTTGTCAACAGTGGAAAAACTTTTGGATTTGTTATTGACATTTACTAAAGTAGTACGTATAATAAAGCGCAAGCGATGAAAAATTGTAGAAATAAAAATTTAATAATTATTCTTATCGAGAGAAACTGAGGGATTGGCCCGATGAAGTTTCAGCAACCACATGCGTTTGTTTGTATGTAAGGTGCTAAGTCCATCAGAACATTGCTTCTGAAAGATGAGTGAAGGTACTAGTAAAAGTTGCCCTTTATTGGGGTTTTTTATTTATATTATCCTCTTCTTTTTGAAAAGAAGGGGATTTTTTTATTGGGATTTTTAGTGCAAATGCAGATGGGAAGATGATGATTTAAGGAGGGAAAATATGATTTGGATTAAAGGGGTACGAAAAGTTTATGTGAATAAACAGGGAACAGTTGAAGCGTTAAAAAAGGTTGATCTACATATTGAAAAGGGTAAAATTTTTGGAATAATAGGATATAGCGGGGCAGGCAAAAGTACTTTGATACGCTGTATAAATTTATTGGAGAAGCCATCAAGTGGACAAGTTATAGTTAACAATAAAAATTTAACTGATTTATCACAAAAGGATTTGAGAGATAGTAGAAAAAAAATTGGTATGATATTTCAACATTTTAACTTAATGAGCAGTAGAAACGTATATCAAAATGTGGAATATCCACTTAAGGGAAATAAATATAGCAAGGAAGAAAAAAAACAAAAGGTTTTAAGCCTTTTAGAGTTAGTGGGTCTTGGTGATAAAATTTTAGCATATCCCTCACAGCTAAGTGGAGGACAAAAACAAAGGGTTGCTATAGCGAGGGCATTAGCAAATGATCCACAGGTTCTATTGTGTGACGAAGCAACTTCGGCAATAGATCCACAGACAACAAGATCAATATTAAAACTTCTAAAAGAAATTAATGAGAAGTTAGGTTTAACCATAGTAATCATTACCCACCAAATGGAAGTAGTGAAGGAAATTTGTCATGAAGTTGCTGTAATGGAAGATGGACAAATAGCAGAGAGTGGAGAGTTAGTTGATATATTTACAAACCCAAAGACTAAAATAACCAAAGAATTTATATCTTCAATTTTTAACTATGATAAGATATATGATTTCCTTGAAGAACAAGAATTTACGGAAGGGGAGATCGCCGCTAAAATATCATTTGTGGGACAAATGACAGGTCAAGCTTTTATTTCCAAACTTTCAAGAAAGTTTAAAATAGATGCCAGTATTTTGTTTGGGAATATTGAAATTATTCAACATATACCTATTGGTAATCTAATTGTAAAGTTTAGTGGAACTAAGGATGGAATTGCAGAATCAATGGAATATTTAGAGGCAAATAATATAAATGTGGAGGTGATAGAACATGCATCAGTTTGTAGTAAATTACATGCCAAACGTAGTAGAATTATTTCCTGATATGATAAAAGCATTACTGGAAACCATTGGTATGGTGTCCATTTCAGGAATTATTTCTACACTAATAGGAATACCACTAGGAGTAATTTTAGTGGTTACAAGGCCAGACAACATTTTAGAGAATAGTGGGATTTACAATGTGGTGGGTAAAACTATAAATATATTTAGAGCAATACCATTTGTAATATTACTTGCTGCAATAATACCTTTTACGCGTCTTGTGGTGGGGACTACTATAGGAATGAAAGGAGCTTTAGTTCCACTAGTTATTGGCTCCATACCATTTGTAGCAAGGCAAATTGAATCAGCTCTTTTGGATATTGACAAAGGTGTTATAGAAGCAGCTCAGGCAATGGGATCAAGCCCTTTTGAAATAATATATAGAGTTTTACTTAAGGAGGGACTACCTGGAATTGTATATGCATTAACTATTACTACAGTTAGTTTGATTGGATTCTCAGCTGTTGCTGGAACAGTGGGTGGAGGAGGCTTAGGCGATTTCGCCATTAGATATGGATATCAATATTTTAAAACGGATATAATGGTGGCAACAATCTTAATTCTTCTTGTACTAGTAACAGCAATACAAAGCTTTGGAGAAATCATACTAAAGAAATTAAGTCATTAAAAAGATAGTGTTAAAAGATAGTGTTAACACTATCCTAAATAAGTAGGGGGTTTTAAAATGAAAATTAAAAAAATATCAATATTAATAATAGGAACCATAATTACAATAACTGCTTTAGCAGGCTGTGGAAGTTCAAAAGCAGAAAGTACTAATGAAAACAATACTAATGCCAAGAAACAAGTAATTAAATTAGGCATTACAGGAGATGAGCATGAGCTTTGGGATAACATAAAAGTAAAATTAGCTAAAGAAAACATTGACCTTCAATTAGTAAACTTTAGTGACTATATAAGACCTAATCAAGCATTAAGCGATGGTGAAATTGATGCAAATGCATTCCAAACAATAGCTTATTTTGACAAGTTTAAAGCAGATCATAAATTAGACCTTGTATCACTTGGCAATACGATCTTAGCACCTATGGGAATATATTCTGAAACGACAAAGGACATAAAAGTTCTTAAAGATGGAGCTAAAATTGCCATTCCAAATGATGCTAGTAATGGTGGAAGAGCACTTATATTACTTCAAGAAATAGGACTAATCAAATTAAGGGATGGAGTTGGTATAACACCTACAGTAAAGGACATTGTAGAAAATAAAAAGAATTATAAAATAATTGAACTTGTAGCTACACAAATTCCAAGATCGATACAAGATGTAGATGCTGCAGCTATAAATAATGGGGTTGCTGTAGATGCAGGGTATTCACCACTTAAAGATGCTATTTATATAGAAGATGTCAAAAAGGAAAGTGTAAAAAATTACTTCAATATAATAGCTGTAAAAACTAAAGATAAAGACAATGCAACACTAAAAAAACTAATTCAGGTTTACCAAACAGATGAAACAAAGGCGATTATAAAAGAAATATATAAGGGATCTACTCTTCCAGCATTTTAATATAGCCATTTACAGTAATTTAGGCTATATAAAGAATAGAAAATGATATTTGTGGAGTAGGTATCATAGCAAATTGAGATGATATTTTTTCTTGTTTTTTATCTCAGTTATTCATGCTTTGTGCATATTAATGCGGTAGTACTACAATATTATAGTTTATTTGTAAATATAGATTACATAATTACCTAAGGGTCTGGACCACTACAAAGATTGAAAGTGAAACGGACAAGGTATGTTGCTAATTGGTGCTAACTATTTGATTTTTAAACAATAAAACTTGCATAATAAAAAAAAATTATGTATAATTACAGAATAGTTTGTTAACAAAAATTGAATATTGTGTTCGGATGAAGATTATGGGAGAGAGATGGCTTGCCATCCGCCGAAGAGGAAAAACTTTCAGGCACCTAAGGATTTTTAATGTGAAATTATATTTATACAGGTACAAAATCTCCATTAACTTGCGAGTTTTGGATTAGTATTAAATTAATAGTTGAACTGAAAAGCCTATTTACTAGGAGAAGACCGTAATTGGACGAGCCTCTGGAGAGAGCTGGTTACACAGACACCGAAGGAGCAAGATAGTCTTATAAGATAAGCTGCTTAAACTGTAAATTTCTACATGTCCATAACTCATTAAACTATGGAGTAATGCACAAGTATAAATTAAGTTTGAGAAGGGTTTATCGTTAGCTATTGAATCTCTCAGGTAAAAGGACAGGGGATAGAAATTATGAAAAAAATTTTGTCTCCTCCATTATTTTAAATTAAGGGAGGATTTTTTAATGACAGCATTTATGGAAGTACTAAGCAAAATTGATTCATGGCTTTGGGGACCACCGTTACTTGTTTTACTAGTAGGTACAGGATTGTATTTAACTATAAGATTGGGTTTATTGCAGGTTACTAAGCTACCACTTGCACTTAAATATTTATTTACTAAAGAAAAGGATAATGATGCAGCGGGTGATGTATCATCATTTGCAGCTTTATGTACAGCACTCGCGGCAACGATAGGAACGGGAAATATTGTTGGTGTTGCAACAGCAATTAAACTTGGTGGACCAGGAGCTTTATTCTGGATGTGGGTAGCTGCCTTCTTTGGAATGGCTACTAAGTATTCTGAAGGCTTACTTGCAGTAAAATACAGGACTGTTGATGAGAATGGACAAATGGCTGGCGGACCTATGTATTACCTTGAAAATGGACTTAAAAATAAATTCTTAGCAAAAATGTTTGCAATCTTTGGTGTAGGAGTTGCCTTTTTTGGAATAGGTACATTCCCACAGGTAAATGCAATAACAGAAGCTGTATCAATTACGTTTAATATACCAACTATTGCAACAGCAATAGTGATAACACTTTTAGTTGCATTAATAACTATTGGTGGAATAAAAAATATAGCGGCAGTAGCAGAAAAGACTGTTCCATTTATGGCGGTGTTTTATGTTATAGGAGCTTTAATTATTATAATAATCAATATTAATTTATTACCAGGAGCATTAGCTTTAGTTGTAAAGAGTGCATTTACTCCAACTGCAGCAGCCGGTGGGTTTACAGGGGCATCGATAATGCTTGCTATGCGAAGTGGTGTTGCCAGAGGAGTATTCTCTAATGAGTCTGGGCTAGGTAGTGCACCAATAGCAGCAGCGGCAGCTAAAACCAAGTCTTGTGTAAGACAAGGACTTATATCTATGACAGGTACCTTCTTTGATACAATAATTATTTGTACTATGACTGGTCTTGTTTTAATAATGACTGGAGCTTGGAGTTCGGAGTATGCAGGAGCAGCTATGACAAACTATGCTTTTAGTAATGGGTTTCCTATAGCGATGATAGGACAGTTGATTGTGACTATCGGACTTATTTTCTTTGCATTCACAACAATACTTGGCTGGAATTATTATGGAG
This sequence comes from Clostridium sp., assembly GCA_047624165.1. Taxonomy (GTDB): domain Bacteria; phylum Bacillota; class Clostridia; order Clostridiales; family Clostridiaceae; genus Clostridium_AD. The sequence goes on from JBLHPD010000030.1 coordinate 22,756, forward strand.
AAAGATGTATTGTATATTTAATGGGGGTAAAAGGGATTAAACCATATAGAGGGGTATATATTATCTTAGTAGCATTAGGTGCATTCTTAAAATTAGAAATGATTTGGGTAATTGCTGATATAGTAAATGGACTTATGGCAATTCCAAACTTAATCGGATTGATTGGATTAAGTGGAGTTATTATAAATGAAACAAGAAAATACTTTAGAGAGCTTGAAGATGATGGAATAGTTAAGGTAGAAAAATAAATAATTAGAAGGAAGCATTTGGCTTCCTTCTTTTTGTTTGTGCCCGGAGCAACATATATTGTTCGCTTCACTAACAATATATGACAGGTACCTTTCAAAAATTAGCTGCAATAGTTGGTGTAGATATGAGACCAACTATTGATATGGATGCGACAATAAAATCTTATCCAGTTAGCATGGAATCAATCTAACGCTATAGTTACAACCTAAAAAATCCTACTCTATAGCGTGTTATTACTCTGTTATTTATTGAAAATACATCTCATACCTGGAATATTAAAGCATTTGTTACATGAAATACATTTTGACATTTGTGTATCTCCACTTTCCCATCTGTTAATTAAGTCAGGTTCTGAAGTTAATGGTCTTGCTAACGAGAAGTATTTTATTTTAGTATTATTTAACGTATGTTCCATAACATCAAAATGTCTATTACCACCTATTAATATTACTGGTATAGCCACTTCCTGCGCTAGTTTAGCTGCATGCTCTTTAAAGTAAGATTCCTTCTCCTTACCAAGATTTGCTTTCTTTCTTACAGGACTCAAGTTATTATCTAGTACACTTTTAGTTGATTCAGTACCACCACTGATTTCTATTGCATCAATCCCTAGCTCAGCTAGTTTCTTAGATACAATTATACTTTCCGCAGAAGTTAGCCCATCTTCCATGAAATCTTCAGAATTTATTTTTATGAATATAGGAAAATCGTCTCCAACACGTTTTCTTATCTCATCATAAATTTCAAAAATTATTCTTCCTCTATTTTCTATGCAGCCGCCGTATTCATCAGTTCTTCTATTATAATGTGGGCATAAGAATTGGCTTAAAAGATAACCATGTGCCGCATGCATTTCTACTCCATCAAAACCTGATTTCTTTACTCGTAAAGCTGCATCACCATGTGCTTTAACTAGAGTTTTTATATCTTCTTTAGTCATTTCAGTTGGGATAATCTGAGTAATTTCATTTTTAACAGCTGAAGGTCCCCATATAAGGTTACTTGGCGGATTCATATTAGTTTGAGAACCACCATAGACAATCTGCATTATAATATTAGTCTTATAACTATGAACTATATCCGTAAGTGCCTTATATTCTGCTATGAAAGAATCATCATATATTCCCATCATCCCTGGATTAGGTTGTTCATCTTTTGTTACAAAAGTATAACCAGTTATTATAGTTCCAACACCGCCTTGTGCCAATTCTTTATATATGTTAAATATTTCAGAAGTTATATGTCCTCTATCATCAGCTAGTTGATCCCACAGTGCTCCTCTTATAAATCTATTTTTCATATTCATATTCTTAATTTTTGTTTTATCAAATAAACCTTTCATAATGTAATCTCCTCTTATAATGTAATTTGTTTTGCAAAGTATCTCTAAATATATTATGATATATTTAGTATAAAAATGATAGTATGCACTTTAATGTAAGATACTATCTAAAAGGAGAGTAATGAATGGACAAAGAAAAATAGAAGTATACTCAGCGCCATTTGAATATACATTATCTATAATAGGTGGTAATGGAATATTCATTAACCGATGTTGGTGAGTCTATCATGCCAATTTGCTCTTAATAATAATGATTATGGTAGTGACTGGTCAGAAAGGCATGTTGCTTATGCAGCGGGCCTCGGGACTTTTGGATTATCAAAAGGACTTATTACAAAGAAAGGTCTCTAACTCCATAATGCAGCTATTCCTGTCAATGACTGATACCCTGCAATAACTGTTAATAATACAATAATATAACCCAAATACATGAGCCACTTTGAATGCTTATAGTCCCCTATAATTTTTTCCTTAGTAGACGCAATAAGTATTATTCCAAGTGCAACCGGAAGAATCAAACCATTCACTGAACCCACTAGCACAAGTAATTTTACAGGCTTACCTACTGTAAGAAATATAAATGTTGATAAAGCAATAAACCCTATTATAAATTTTGACGTATGTTTGTCAAAAACCGGTGCAAGTGTTTTTAAGAATGATACAGATGTATAAGCCGCTCCAACCACTGAAGATATGGCAGCTGCCCATAGTACAACTCCAAAGAACTTATACCCAAGATTACCTGCTCCAAGTCTGAATGCCTCAGCTGGAGGATTTATTGTGCCAAGTGGTTTACCTATATTAACAACAACTCCAAGAATTGCTGCGAAAAGGAGTATTCTCATCAATGATGCTAACATTATAGCAGTTACTGAACTTTTGGTTATTGCACCCAAATTTTCCTTTCCAGTAATACCAGCATCTATCAATCTGTGTCCTCCTGCAAATGTTATATATCCACCTACTGTTCCACCGACAAGAGTAAGCAAAGGAAGGAAGTCAAACTTAGTTGGCATAATTGTCCTTGCAATCATTTCTCCAACTGGCGGATGGGTTTTAAATGCAACAAATGCCACAAGAATAAGCATCAGAATACCCAACACTTTTGTAAAAGTATCCATTGCTTTTCCAAATTCTTTAGACGTAAATAATATAACAGCTATAACAGCGCTAATAACAGCACCTATTTTAGTGTTTAGACCGAATAATACATTAAGACCAAGACCAGCACCTGCAATATTTCCTATATTAAATGCAAGCCCCCCAAGACATATTAACGCTGCTATAAAAACTCCAAGACCAGGAAGCATCTTGTTTGCAATATCCTGCCCTCTAAGTCCTGATACACCAATAACTCTCCATATATTGAGCTGAGCTACAATGTCTATAATAATAGTAACAAGTATAATAAATCCCAGGTTAGCTCCATATTTTTCTGTAAATACCGCAGTTTGAGTCAAAAATCCTGGCCCTATGGCAGATGTAGCCATAATGAATGCTGCTCCAAGAAGTACCCCCCAATTACTTTTCTTTTTTATGTCTTGTTTGTGTGAATTTAAATTAGTATTCATAAAATTACCCCCTTGTATAATAATAAAACTACTAAAATAATCAGCTGAAAATATTAATGCAGGGCCACTCGCTACTCTAAACCCCATACACAATATCAACGCTGGTTAAGTAAGCATAATTAACATAACAATAGCAGCTAAAAACTCTTCTATATTTCCGAATATTTTTTACTGCTCATTCGAGGGTACCACCTTTATATCATATTCAAATTCTAAACTTCTGTTTAAAACTGGATCTTTCAGACATCCTCTAAAGTGACTTCCATATATTAATCCATTGAGTGCAGGGATTGTTCCTGATAAAATAATACAATCTTCAAGAGTAGAATATGTTTTGAGAGCTTCTTCACGTATGGATTCTAGAGTAAGTAACGCTGAAAGCTTACTTTTTTGATAAAGAACTTCTTCACCATCTTTAATCTGCCATGCAATTAATTCTAATTCATCCCAATGATCTTTTATATCCTCATATCTCCAAAGTTTAGTGCTCATCGGTTTTTGACAAATAGCTTTTGATTTCACCATATCTATTGACTCTAAGACTCTATCTGTATGTTCACTAGTAACGCCTACATATATATTTCCCTGTCTTTCTAAGAAAAAGAATTCAATTTCTCCACATGTTCCGTCTCCTACGACAGTTATTTCTTCGTCATGAGTGATAACATTGGGAGAACAAAGAAAATATTCTGGCATATTCTTAGGCCCTCTAATACCGTGTTCAGCTAATTCTTCTGCATGTTTTCTAACCTCTTCCTTATTTCGTCCTGCCCAACCGAACAAGCAACAGTTATTAATACTAAACCCCATAGTCATAATATTTCTATCTTTATCCTCAATATCAAACCAAATTTTTTTCATTATATTCCCTCCTCATTAATTATCAAAACATCAGCTTCGTATGTGCATAGGTTAATTTTATTTTCAGAACTTCACATTTAGTCTCATCATTATTTTTTTACTTTTATTTTTCTACATTTTCAATTTTATATGAAAGTTCAATTTTTCTATCAAGTTTTTCATCCACTAATGAGCATTTAAAAAGCTCACCATATTTAAATCCATCGAGAAGAGGAACTGTTCCAGAGTAAAGTATTGAATTACCTAACTCGCCACATCGTTCGCTTACCTCTTCAAGTATTTTTTCTAGTGGAAGTATATCCTTTACGCTACCGTTTTGATAAATAACTTCTTTGCCATCTACTACCTGATAAGATATTAGTTTCAACTCATCCCAATGATCCTTGACTTCCTTATAATTCCATAAAACTCCAGCTATTGGTTTAGGGCATACTTGTTTTGATTTAGCAATGCTCACGACTTCAAGACTTCTATCTGTGTGATCACTTCCAAGACCTACATAGGTTTCTCCATCCTTCAAAACAATTATGTACTCAGCTTCTCCGCTAGAATCATTACCTACTACCTCGATTTTTTCATCTTTAGTTAAAAGAATATTTGAGCAGCAATAAATGGTTGGAATTTTATCAGGACCTTTAATACCGATATCTTCAAGTTCCTTAATATGTTCCATGGTCTTTACTACATTTCTTCCTGCAAAACCGATTACATAAAGCCTCTCATAGTCAACTATGATATTTTTTTCTCCTTGCTTTTCTACTAATTTAAAATTAATATTACTCATTTTTTTATCCCCCTTAATTTGCTTTTATCTTATTTTGTACAATTCTGGCTTCCTGTCTCTAAATATATTAATTCTTTCTCGTATATCTTCTATTACTTCAAGGTCTAAAAGACCAGAAACCACATTCTCTTCTTCACCTGCGTTTATTAGCACTTCACCCAAAGGGTCGATTAGCATTGAATTTCCTCCATATTTTGTTTCACCAGCGCTACCACAGCCATTAACACAGGCAACAAAAAACTGATTTTCTATGGCTCTTGCTCTGTTTAATATTTTCCAATGCTCCACTCTAATGCTTGGCCACTGAGCAGGAACAAAAAGAAGCTTTATATCTTCTAGAGCTAAGCTCCTGACTGATTCTAAAAATCTTACATCATAGCATATTATTACACCGCATTTGATACCATCTAGTTCAAATGTAACTAGATTTTTTCCACCCTTAAAAAATTCTGTTTCTTTAGCTGGAGAAAAACCATGAATCTTATCATACTCTGCTATGGTATTCCCCTGGCGATCGAAAACGTAACAAGTATTGTATATTTCTCCGTTTTTGTTATTTGCAACAGAACCTCCTACTATGTTTACATTGTGCTCCTTTGCAAAGTTACCTAAGAATTTTTTTGTCTTTTTCCCATCGTTATCGGATAGAGATTCTAATGAGTCTGTATGGAAGAATCCAGTGTTCCAGGTTTCGGGAAGACAGATTATATCTGGATTATCTTGCATGCTTTCTAATAAAAGATTGCTTAATCTTTTAAAGTTGGCATCTGGGTTACCCAATTCTACTTCCATTTGAACTAAACTAACTTTTTTATTCATTTAAATCCTCCTTATATAATTTATATATATTTTTAGAAGTTTGTATCATATGGTACTCCATTGCTTGTTTAGCACCATCTATGTCTCTATTTTTTATAGATTCTAGGATATCAGTGTGTTCTTTCAATGTTTCAATGTATCTTTCGTGGGTATGTAATGCTTTTATTCCCAAACATCGTACTTTATCGCTTATTATATTTAGCATGGTGGTGAGGACACTATTATTAGCTAATTCACTTATTAATCCGTGAAACTTTCTATCAATGCATATAAACAAATCAGCATCATATTTCTCTCTTAGCTTATCTTGTTCTTCAAGCATTGATTGCAGCTTTTTTATGTCGTAATCATTTAAATTATGAATGGTGCTTTCAACTGTAAGGACTTCCAGAGCTCTTCTCACATTCAGAACATCTTCCACATCTTTAATTGTGAATTTTTTTACGTGTACACCTTTCCAAGGTTCAACCACGACCCAACCCTCTGCTTCCAACACTTGTAGCGCTTCTCTAATAGGAGTTCTGCTAATTCCTAGGTCATCAGATAGTTTTCTTTCATTTAAAACTTCACCTTGTTTTATCTTACCAGTTATAATATCTTCTTTTAGTCTTTCATATACCTTTTGCTTATAGGACACTACTTTCTCAATCTTAGTCATATTATCTACCTCATATTAGTATTATTATTTTAATTGTATATGGAATTTGGTGTGTGGTATACCACTAAAGATAGAATATAACATTTATATATATAAGTCAAAATATATTTAGGCAATTTTGCCATTATATTACGAATACTAATAGAATATTTTAACATTCAAGAAGGTGATTTTGATTCAGTAGGGATATGTAAATATAATGTACCAAGTTTCCAAGCAATATGTAAAGAATATCAAAAGTTATTAATAGATGTAAGATCAGAACAAGATAATATAGTAGATATATTCATTCATATTTTATTATTCCAAAACAAGTATATTTTAAGCTTTCTGTAGAACATTATAAACATTACATGATTACCAAGGAGGAATAATTAATGTTAAAAAACGAAAAAATTTATGAAATTATAATCACTGAAGAAGGTCTTTCTAATTATAGTGGTTTTAATATTAGTGCAGATACTATGGGAGAATATTTAGGCATTAACAGCATTATGACAGATTTTGAATGGGATGAAGATGTAAAAAAAGGTGTAATTCTTTATGCTCGACTTTTAGACGATATATCAGAAGGGGATGCTTTAGCCAAATTAGAAAACGTTGAATTCATTGAAACAGTACAGGAAAGTGAGGATATTTTTAACCTTACAGATTCCGTAACTACAGATAACTATAATTAATGTCCACAAAGACACTCTTTCTTAATATATCCACAGCATAAGGCTGGTACTCGTCAGCCTTATGCTGTGAATATATTTCAACTCACTTGGTTTTATAAGTTATTTACTTATCTTGCTAATTTAAGCACATCTATTTTACAAAATTTAAATAAGGAAAGTTTTTGAGAATGAATCTGATAAGTTTCTCCTTATAAGTATTCTTTTCATTTCAGTATCTGTAAAATCATATGGCATAAGTACTCTATTCTTTATATTATTATCAAACCAAAACATCGTTTTAAAGTTTTTATCATCAGTAGCAAATTTTATATTTAAGTTATTGATAATTATATCCTCAGTCCTGAGGTCTGAATTCATAGAGATTG
>JBLHPD010000031.1:0-30060 GCA_047624165.1 Clostridium sp.
TCCACAGAAATCTTAGCTTCTGTTGCCTTATTATATTTGGCAAGTAAAATGCCTGCTATATGAACATTCTTAATTCTTTTGCTGAGAATATCAGAAACTTCTTGTCGAAGCTTACATATATGAGAAATATATTCAACCGCTTCATCATATTCTTCTAATTGTATAAGGCCTGATATAGTGTGAAGCTTATTCATAAATTCATGATTCTGCGCTCTTAAGGCAAATGTCATTTTTTTAATCCCTGTTAACTCTTCTGCCATATTTTTAACCTCTGTTAAGTCTTGAAAACTAGATACAACCCCAATAATTTCTTCTTTATAATTTTTTAATAGTGTATGACTACACAAAAGGGTTTTATCATGGCACATTTTAATTTCTTGGTTATATACTGATTCGTGAGTCCTCAATACTTCCATCATTTCATCTGTATAATTGAAATTAAAATCAGAAACATTTTCACCTATATTCTCATCTTCTAGTTTTAGAATTTCCTTTGCTATCCTATTAAAAAGTATTATTTTACCATCCTTGTCAATAGCGATAATACCATTTTTCAGATTCTGTAAAATTAACTCTTTCTGACCGAGTAGAAGTGCAATTTCCTCTGGTTCTAATCCAAATATGCTTTTCTTTATTATATTTGATAAAAAGGCCGCACCTACTACTCCCATTATAAGTCCAATTACTAAAGCTACTTCTAGATTAGATAAACCAGTACTAAGTTCAGCATAAACAGTATCTGTTAAGAGACCTACTAAAACCGCTCCTACTTGCTCTCCCTTATAATATATTGGTACGAAGGCTCTTATTGCTTTAATTAACACATTCTTGTCCTTAGCAACATAAGATTCACCCTTTGTAAGCACACGTTGTTCTCCACCGTCAGCATATTTTTTCCCTAGCGACCTTCCATATGGATAGGAATATTTTATTCCCTTCATATCCATAACAATAATATATTGAAATCTAGTTTTTTTTCTGAAGCTTTCTATAGTTGACTGAACGGTATTATAATTTTTTGAAGTAGCTAAAGTTTTTTCAATTATATCTATGGACGCAATAGTTACAGCTAAATCCATAGCATTATTTCCCATTTGAGTTTCTATGGTAGTTTGCGCTTGATAATAAGTAACAGTTCCTATACCACCAATTACGATAAATATTATAATGCTTATAAATATTGTCAATTTATACTGTAATTTCAATAATATTCCACCCTATATTATTATTTTTCTACATTTGCTTTTGCTAGCCCATCCTTGATAGCTTTAATAAGCCCATCACTTGTATACGTAGCTCCTGCCACAACCTCAACCTCAGGGCTATTTGCATTTATTACTCTCGCTGGAAGTTTTTCGTAAACTTTATCAGCTATCACTGGAGTTTCTTCTTGCTCCAATATCTTAATTTCTTTTATTTCATATTGATCCGTTACTATTTGTACTTTTATCGGTCCAATATGTCCCTCAGCATTTCCCTCATAGGTTCCGGCTTTATAAATTATGTTTCTAGAACCACAAGCCACAAGCGCAGTTGCTAAAAATATTGTTAAAATTACGGCTAATAATTTTTTCAAATAAGTCGCCCCCCATTTATATTACCATAGCCTTTCTATGTAATAGATAGTTATTGTTATAATTATATCATTTTTCGACTATTGTGTCATTTTAAGTATACAATTTTATTTCCAAGGACAAAGTATCCCTTCTAAAACATCAATTATAATAAATAAAAGTAGGCCAATTATACTTAAAATTAAAATACCTGAATACATTTGAATGTAGTTAACTCTCATCCAGGAATCCATAATGAAATACCCCATGCCATACTCAGTGCCAAAATTTTCAGTAAAAAACAAAACAGAGATTGCTGTACCTATTCCAATTCTAAGCGATGTTAATATAGCTTTAAGAATTCCTGGAAAAACAATTTCTTTTATTATTTGAAAATTTGTAGCTCCCACTGAATACATAGGATAAAAAACTTCTTCAGGAATGTTTTTCACTTCATCTCTTATATTAACTACCACCGGAAAAAAAGTAATTAAAAAAATCATAACTATTTTTGTAAAATCTCCTAGTCCAAAAATGAGCATTACTATAGGAAGTAATGCAATCTTAGGTATTGGATAATTGAAATATATAATTGGTGAAAATATTAAATCAATCTTTTCAAAGTATCCCATTAAAATTCCTACTGGTATACCTATAGATAAAGTAAATAGGAGCCCTAAAATAATTCTATTTAAGCTGTAAATAACATGGATTGCAATGCCAGTCCGAAATGTTATAAATATATTTATTATTATTGCATATGGTGATGGGAATAAAGGCTTATTAATCAGCATTGATAATATTTGCCATAATCCAAAAATGATAAAAAAAGCAATCACATAATTAACTAGTTTATACTCTTTAAGTCTCATGCCTATTTATCTCCTTTAAGAATTTTTCTAAGTTTATTCTTTAAATTTATGTACTCTAAATCAACTTCAGAATTTACACTTCCAAATAAGGGATTACTTATAACTTCAACTATTTTTCCTGGTGACTCGGAAATTACAGCTATGTTCTTTGCTAAATATATTGCTTCCTTAATATCGTGAGTTACAATAATGGTGGTAACTTTATGTTCTTCCCAGACTTCTAAAAACATTTTTTGAACATCCTCCCTAGTCATAGCATCTAAGGCTGAAAAGGATTCATCCATTAAAAGTAAATTTGGTTTTAATAATAAAGCTCTAGCAAGCGATACTCTCTGCATTTGTCCTCCACTTAGCTGACTTGGATACCTTTTAACAAAATCTTTAAGCTTTAACTCCTTTAGTAATTTTTCGTAAAAATCCATATCTATATTGCCCTTACCATCTTTAATTTTTGCTAAGAGAAATATATTTTCTTCTACTGTTTTCCATTTAATTAGTCCATAATTCTGAGGTATGAATCCGATTCTATGTGTTTTAGGATTTACCGTTTTTCCATCTATTAAAACCTCACCGGCGTAACCTAGAATAATTCCTGCTAGAACTTTTAACAAGGTTGATTTCCCTCCCCCAGAGGGTCCAATTATAGCGCATATTTCTCCTTTTCTCACTACTAAGTTTGCATTTTCTATTACCTTGGTTTGTTTATCTCCATTTTTATAGTAAACATTTAAATTATTTATTTCTATCATTTATTTCCACTCCACTCATGATATAAATCACTCTCTACATCTAAACTTGTAAGAATTCTTCCTACAGTGATATTTACAATATCTTCAATGGTTTTAGGTCTTTGATAAAAAGCTGGCATAGGTGGTATTATCATAACATTTAAATTACTTAAAAAAAGCATATTTTTAAGATGAATAGAACTAAGAGGAGTTTCTCTCGGAATCAAAATCAACTTTCTTTTTTCTTTTATCATAACATCTGCTGCTCTTATTAGTAAATTATCGGAAGTCCCATTACTTATTTTTGAAAGAGTTCCCATGGAGCATGGAACAATTACCATTCCATCAGTCTTAAATGAACCACTGGCTATACATGAAAACATATCATCTACTAAGCATAATTGAAGCTTGCCTTTGTTATTATTAATATTTTGTAGCCACTTTTCAAAATTAATTTCCATCTCATACTCTAAGACCTTCCTACCATTATCAGTAATAACGAGATAAATTTCATTATCTTTTTTTACTAATTCTTCTATAAGACGTACACCATAAATACTACCACTAGCTCCAGTAATCCCTACTATATATTTCCCCAAATAAATCACCTCTTAACTATAATATAAAAACATCTAATGCAGTAAAAATAAATATCAAAACACTTACAACTTGATTTATGTTATATGATGCAATTTTCATCTTCTTTTCATTTGTTGGTGATACAATATAATGTTCAAAGGCAAGCAAAATAGAACTGATAAAAATTCCAAGTAAATACATCCATCCTGTATGTATTATAAAATGTAAGCTTATTAAAAGCAAAATCATAATAAAATGAAACAATGTTGATATGTATAACGCGCCCTTTAAACCAAATCTAGCAGGTATAGAAAATAAACCTGTTTTTCTATCAAACTCTATATCTTGAGTTGCATATATTATATCAAAACCCGCTACCCACAAGGTCACTACAGCGCCTAAAATAATTGGTGCCAGCGCAAATTTTCCTGTTACTGCAAGCCATGCCCCTATAGGTGCCCCACCACAGGTAATGCCTAAAACAATATGACATATCCATGTAAATCTCTTAGTATAAGAATAAATTATAAATAGAAAAAGGGCTACCGGTGATAACATAAAGCATAATGGGTTTAACTCGTATGATGCTATTATAAAAATTAAAAAGCACAGTAGCACTATACCCCAGACTTCATATTCTTTTACTAGGCCTTTAGGCAAATGTCTATTTGCCGTTCTAATATTCTTTTTATCAATATCCTTGTCTACAATTCTATTAAGAGCATTTGCACCATTTCTAGCTCCAACCAAAGCAATTAATATCCAAAATATTGTAACAGCGGAAGGTAACCCTTCCGCTGCCCAGATCATCCCTATTAAAGCAAAAGGGAGAGAAAATAGTGTGTGAGAAAACATAACTAATTCCCCATAGCTCTTAAGTTTCTTTAATACCATATTCCTTCCACCTCTTATCAACCATTTTTTTAACTTCCTTTGTCATTTCTACATCATTTGGCCAATGCCTCGCAAGACCTTCTGATGGCCATTTTTTTGTAGCATCTACACCTAACCTTGAACCGTAATTGGGAGTATTTGACGCATGATCCAGTGCATCCAATGGCCCTTCTGAAATCACTAAATCGCGACTGGGATCTATATTGTTAAATACTTTCCAGGCAACGGTTGAGATATCTTGTGGATCTATATTCTCATCTACAACAATAATCATTTTTGTATACATCATTTGGGAAAGGCCCCATAGTGAATTCATAATTTTATGAGCATGCTTTGGATAAGCTTTTTTAATAGAAACAATTACACAATTATGAAATACCCCTTCTAAAGGCGAATTTAGATCTATTATTTCAGGACACTGAATCTTTATTAAAGGTAAAAAAATCCGTTCTGAAGCTTTTCCTAGGTAACAATCTTCCATAGGAGGCTTTCCTACAATTGTTGTAGGGTATACTGGATTCTTTTTTCTTGTAATCTTTTCAATGTGAAACACGGGATACATATCCTCAAGAGAATAATACCCTGTATGGTCACCGAAGGGACCTTCTAGTCTTTTTTCATCTAAGTCTACATATCCTTCTAATATAAATTCGGCATTAGCAGGTACATAAATATCATTGGTAATGCATTTAACAATTTCTAAGGGTGATTTTCTAAGAAATCCTGCAAAAATCATTTCATCTATCATTTTGGGCAGTGGTGCAGTCGCTGCATACATAGTTGCTGGATCAGATCCTATTGCTACAGATACAGGCATTTTCCGTCCAAGCTTTCTATACTTTTCATATATTTCTCTGCCGTCTTTATGTAGATGCCAATGCATCCCTGTAGTATTTTTATCATATACTTGAAGCCTGTACATTCCAATATTTTGCTGATTAGTTTCTGGATCTACTGTTATTACGAGCGGCAACGTTATATAGCGTCCTCCATCATCTGGCCAACACTTTAATATAGGAAGTTTACTTAAATTCGCTTCCTCAATTACCTCTTGACAAGCTGCATTTTTCACTTTTTTAGGAAACACTCTTTCAAGTTTTGGAATAGATTTCACCTTATTCGTTGTGGTTATGTAATTAGACACATCCAAAAAATCCATTATAGTTTCAGCAATTTCGCCAAGATTTTCTACCTCTAGGCCGTAGTTCAATCTCTCATAGCTTCCTAATGAATTAATTAAAACTGGGTAAGCAGAATTTTTCACGTTCTTAAAAAGCAATGCATTCCCATGTTTTTTTGAAACTCTATCAGCTATTTCCGTAATCTCAAGATCACTATCTACTTCTATTTCAATTTCGTCTAAAAGTTTCTTTTCTCTCAAATGATTTATAAAATCCTGCAAATCTATATAAGCCATAAAATCATTCCTCTCAAAAATTCATTAGCAATTACGATTTAATAATTTTTCTGTTATATCTCTAATTATTTCTTTACTATCACACGCAGGTAATTTTTCTATATAATCAAAAGCTTTTTTTGTATATTTATCTGCTAGTGTTCTAGCTTTATCTATTCCTTTAAATTTATTTACTAATATGGTTACTTCGCGTACATCTGCGTCATTTAATGAAGAGTTATCTAAAATATTGGAAATTCTATTTTCAGTGTCCTCTGCCATAGCATAAATTAATGGTAGTGTATAATACCCTTTTATTAAATCACTTTGAGAGTTTTTTCCTAGTTTAACAGTATCACCACTGTAATCAAGGAGATCATCTATGATTTGAAAAGCCATTCCAATATAGTAACCAACTCTTCCAAGTAACTTTGAAGTTTTCTCACTACAATTAGATTCCTTGCTACCTGTATAAAAACTAATAGCAAACAAAGCTGCTGTTTTGCCCGATATAATTTTTAGATACTTTTTAAGGCTTGTATGTTTGTAGTATCTTATATTATATTGTCTTATTTCTCCCATACATATTTTAGATATTGCCTTTGAAATATCTCTTAATATTTGAGTGGAGTAATCAAATTCAGAAAGCATTATAAAACATTGGCAAAATAAAAAATCACCAATATATACTGCATATTCTTTACTGTATTTGTGCTGCACCGTCTCCACACCACGTCTAAGTTTAGATTCATCTACAATATCGTCATGAACTAATGTTGCCATATGCATCATTTCAATGGCCGCCGCTAGATTGTTCATTTTATCCCTGTCATACTCTCCAAACTTTGCTGCTAATATTAAAAAGGCAGGTCTTAACATCTTTCCCCCTGCATCAACTAAAGGAGAGATAGCTTCATCAAACTCTTTTTCACTAGATTTTATATTATTCTTAATTATTTTCTTTGTATTTTCTAATTCACTCGCAATATCAGGGTAATTTTCCCAAAATTTACTCATTTTATCACCTATGTCCGTTTTTTTTTTGATATTTCTTTTTTTTAAGTCTGCAAATAATAATTACATATTATTAATATACCACTATATAATGAAATGTCCTTTTAAATATTTTTAAAAGGACATTTCATTTTTAAAAAAATTCAATTTTTGTTATATTACTGTTGTTTAAAAATATACTTACTAATCAACATATAAATAAGATTTTTTAACCCAGCCTATCTTTTTCCAGTATTTTTTCAAAACTGGTAACACATAGTAATCACAACCAAAAGTACTTCCTGATCCGCCTATAAGTGCTATTCCTGCAGCCAAGAACCATAACATCTCAGCAGGAGCCATTCCTGAACTCCAAATCATTACACCCATTGCAACTGATAAAAGTGAAGCTAATGCTGTAAATAATCCAACTATCAATAACAATCCTACACATATTTCAGCGAGTACCATACCTGTTTGGAAAACTGTTGCTAAAGTAGTAAATCCACCATCTCCTGTATAGAAGAAAGTATTCATAGACCACTTAACCATGCTTTCTATGAAACCAGGTACTGGCAATGCCACGACTATTGGTGCTACCACGGCTCCTGCAGCTGGTGCTGCAGCTGTTGCAGCTGATGCTCCATCAACTGCTTGTGCAGGTATTAAAAATATTTTTGAAGGATCTGCTAAAATACTAGGTAATTTTGCAAGTCCTTCTGTTAACCACTTGTAACCAACGAACATTCTGAGTATTAGTAACCAGAAATTTGGGGATGAGTTTGAAAAATATCCACCAAGCATACTTCTATTATCTTTAACATGCAAAAACTCATGTGATATATATGACCAACATTTGTTAAATCCAGCAACCTGTATGAAGTACACAATATTGATAAAATGTTTAACAAATAATGCAAAAAATCCAGATAAGCCATAGAATTTTTTTGGTGTTCCAATGTTTGCTACGCCATATCTACCACCAATACAAACCATTGCGCCATGAAATACAGGTTTATAAGCTTTCTTTTCACCACCCATTATGTCACTATAGACATTATGTGCAATTAACTCAGCAGATTCTTCAGCGTTTTCTACCATTTGAGGGAGAGGTCTTTCCTCACCTTCTGGAATAAAGAAAATATTATCACCAACGACATAAACATTTTTATAATCTAAAGATTGTAATTTATCATCAGTTACTATTCTTTTTCTTCCCTTTTGTGCAATATCCATTTTACCAATAATATCTGAACCCTCAACACCAGCTGTCCAAACAACTGTGTATGTATCAACGGTTCCATTATTTCTTACAGTAGCACGATCTTTTGTAACTTCTGTAACACCAGCATTAGTAAGTATTGTAACGCCTAATTTAATAAGTCTAGCTTTAGCTTTAGCAATTAGTTTATCCGGAAAATTCGGTAATATTTTAGGTAAGTCATCTGCTAGAATCAAAGTTACCTCTTCTTCGCCTATATAAAATTCCTTACATAATCTTTTCTTCCACTCACCGAGTTCTCCCATCATTTCAACACCGGTAAACCCACCACCAACAATAATAAAAGTTAATAATTTTTTTCTTTCATCTTTGTTGGTTTCTTTCACGGCTTTTCTAAACATATTAAGAATATGATGTTTTAAATTTACAGCATCTTCGAATGACCATAATTTATGACAGAATTCTTCTGCGCCTTTTATTCCAAAGTATGTTGGTTTAGATCCAGCACCGATAACTAGATAGTCATATTCATAGGTATTAGTTTCAGATTTCAACTTATTATTTTTGAAATCTAAATCTGTAATTGAGTCAAGTACTACATTTACTTTTCTTTTTGCAAATATTTTTTTGAAATCAATTCTTATTGAATCTTCCGATACCCTATCTGCGGCTACTTCATGTAGTTCAGTAAGCAACGTATGGTATGGATTTTGGTCTATAAGAGTAATTTCAACATTTTCATTCTTTTTAATTTTTTTAGCGAGTTTCTTCGCTGTTAACACTCCACCATACCCTCCACCAAGTATAGCTATTCTTTTGATTTTTTTCATTTCAATCATATATATGTCCCCCTCAGTTTAAAAATCATTATCAAATAAATTTTATATATCATTAACAATTTCACCTATTTATCATTTCTTTCAACTTCTTAGTTAAAATTTTATCACAATAATATTGACCATGTATGCAAAGAAGCGATTTGGTCATTAATAATTAATTTTGGTTATTTAGTTCATAGGAATATACCCTTGAGTTTTACTTTATAGCTGTTTACACTTTGTTAAATAAGTGTTATGATGACTGCGTTATTTACGTTTCATTTCAGTACTTTATATTATTTATCTCCTATTACACATTCTTTCAACTTTCTAAATTATAAGATAGGTGTAAATAAATTATTATTGGAGGTATATTATGAAAAAAAAATTTTTGATACTTGGGTTAGTATTAACAATGAGCATGAGTATTGTTGGTTGCTCAAGCAATGCCCCAAAGGAAACTACTTCTCAACCAATCAAAACACTAACTGTTGGTGTTATGCCGGATTTAGTCATCCTTCCGCTTATTATAGCAGACCACAATGGTTATTTTAAAGAACAAGGGATTCAGGTAAAATTAGAACATTTTAAAAGTGCATCAGATAGAGATGCAGCCCTTCAAACCGGTAAAATTGAAGGGGCAACGTCTGATATGCTTTCAGTAGTATTTTTTAACGATAGCAAATTCGATGTTAAAATTACATCAAAAACTGAAGGTAGCTTTAAATTGATTGCTGGAAAAGATTCTGGTATTTCAAAAGTTGAACAATCTGCTGGAAAATCAATAGGAATTTCTAAAAATACTATTATTGAATACCTAACAGATAGAATTATGGAAAGTTCAAATATAGATGTCAATTCACCTAAAAAGGTTTCAATACCAAGTTTACCTACTAGAATTGAAATGTTAAACAATGGTAAATTAGATTTGGTCACAATACCAGAGCCTCTTGCAAGTACTGCAATTGTAGCTGGAGGAAAAATTTTAAGCAGTTCAGAAAAACTCGGAATAAATCCAGGTGTAATGATATTCACAAAGGATGCAATAGCATCAAAACCTGAAGAAATCAAAGCACTTTATAGAGCTTATAATAAAGCCGTAGAATTTATAAATAGAGAAAAGCCTGAAAGTTATATTGATTTTGTAATTAAAGAGGCCGGATTTCCAGAAACTGTAAAGGATACCTTGGTTCTTCCCAAGTATTCAAAAGCTTCTATGCCACCTGAAAAAGAGCTAGAACAAGTTTTAAACTGGCTTAAAGCAAAAAAACTAACTACTAATAACTATACGCTTCAAGATTTATCCAATAGTTCATTTATCAAATAATGACACATAGCAATAAAATATAACCTCTTTTTATCTTAGTATAGAAAGAGGTTATATCAATATACATTTTAAATATATTAATTAATGATCTTTTTCTATCATATTTATAATGACGCGTGTTAGAGTTTCCTGCTCTATTTTACTTGAAGCTTCAAAGAGTTCTTTTAAAAGACGTTGTTCACGATTTTCCGGGTCCACATTAGAAGATAGAAAATCTCCTATTTTTGAACCTAGTTTTGTTATTGTATCATCTGATAAACCTACCGTTTCACCCATAGAAACTGCAGTGTATAATGTTTTTTTCCATTTATCCCAATCATTAATTAAATTATTCTCTAAATCCATTTTCACACCTCCATATACTTATAAAATACTTATAAAACTATTATTTACATAAAAATATAAAAATACTTATTATTTTCAAATTTATTTATATATTTATCTAAAATGGCATTTAATTATATAATCAATAAAAGATTTTAATTTTAAACGTAAAGGAAAGGTGTTTTAATATGAGTAGATTATTTAATAAAAAAGAAGTAGAATTATTAGCCCCTGCTGGAACATTCGAAATTTTTGAAAAGGTTATTCAAAGTGGTGCTGACGCCGTATATTTGGGTGGCAAAAAATTAAATATGCGTATGCTACGATCAGATTATAACCTGACAAATGACGAAATAGAAAAAGCTATTACAATCGCCCATTCCTTAAACAAAAAGGTTTATGTAACAGTAAACAACCTTTTAAATCAGCAGGATTTAAAAGATGCGGAAGAATATCTAAAATTCTTAGATAAAGTTCAACCTGATGCACTAATTATTCAAGATCTTAGCATATTAGAATTAATCAATAGTTTAAATTTAAACCTAACTCTCCATTCGTCTGTAATGATGAATGTACACAACTTAGAAACTATTGTAACCCTTAGAGAATGTGGAATTACTAGAATTGTTGCATCCAGGGAGATGGATTTACAAACCATAAAGAATCTACATAACCAAACTGATATGGAATTCGAATATTTTACACATGGAGATATGTGCATCGCTCACGGTGCTCAATGCTTGTATAGTGCTATGCTTTTTGGACAAAGTAGCAATAGAGGTCTTTGTATGAAGCCCTGCCGTTGGAATTTTACAATGAAAAAGGATGGATTAGCCTATCCTACAGAATATCCAATGGCGGTTAAAGATATGTATATGTATGAACATCTACCCGAAATGATTGAGGCAGGTATCCTCTCCTTTAAAATAGAAGGAAGAATGAAAGATTCAGAATTTTTAGTTAACTTGATTAATTACTATAGCGATTCTATAAATAGATATATTGAGGACCCTATTTGCTATGATAGAACAAAAAATGCACAAAATATTTATGAAACTCGCAAAAGAGACTTATCTACCTGCAGTGCCTTTGGAAAACCAGGACTATCAAATATCAACAGACGTTCCGAAGGTACAGGTAAAATTTTCAGTAAACCTGCAGAAGAAATTGAAATTAGTAACGATAAAATAGTTGAAATAAAAAGGATTTTAAATCAAGAACCTTCTCTAGCACAGAAACCTAAGTTAAGTGTAAAAGTCAATTCCTATGCACAAGCTAAAGTGGCATTAGAGGAAGGTGCTGACGCAATTTATTTATCTGGGGAAGTTTTTGTTCCAAATCATCCTTTTAGTAAGAGCGAAATACTTACGTTAACTATGGATAAAAGGAATACTAAGATATACCTAGCTTTCCCAAAAATGATGTTTGAAGAGGATTTTTCAAAATATAGTCAACTACTTAAGGAAAATAACCTAGGTCTTGATGGCCTAATTGTAACGAATTTAGGAGCTATTCATGAATACAAATCATTAGGACTTGAACTTATTGGAGATTATTGTCTAAACATTTATAATCAAAGTGCGGCAAGTTTCTATAAAAAGCAAGGGTTATCTATTGCTACTCTTTCTGTAGAGACACCACTTTTAGATGCTAAAGCTATCATTACTAAATCGCCAATTCCTATTGAAGTCATAGTTCATGGCTCTCCAACAGTTATGTATATGGGCTATAATATCTATGAGAACACTGAAGTCTTAGACCCGACAGGGCGTGAAGATAATTCTCACGTTGATAATAAGGTATTAGTTTTAGTTGATGAAAAAAAGTATGAACACCCTGTGTATAGAGATAACTATGGAAGAAATCATATGACTCTTTATAAGGAGCTTTGTTATCTTCCCTTTTTAAAAGAACTTAATGATATCGGTGTAAATCATTTTAGAATTGAAGGCTGTCATTATGATATTAATAATCTACGAAAAGTTTTACGTATTTATAGAGAAGCTATTAATGACTTAAGCAAATGTGAAGAATTATTCAATGCCTTAAATCCTAATTCTTCTGGATTTACTCTTGGAGCTTTTCAATTTAATTAGCTGCATAAAAATAAATTAAGAGTCAAGTTTACGACAAATATTTTGTGTCACACAAGGAGGTATATTATTGTCTAATTATATAGGACCAGAAAAAATTATTCAAAAGAAAAAAGAGTTTCTTTTTCCTTGCGCGCAACATTTTTATAAAAAGCCTCCTCAGATTGTACGTGGAGAAATGCAGTATTTATTTGACTGCGAAGGTAAAAAGTATCTTGATTTTTATGCAGGGGTCTCCGTTATTAATTGTGGGCATTGTAACCCTGAAATTTTAAGTGCAACAATTGAGCAAATGAAAACCCTTCAACATACAAGTACTATATATTTAACTGAGCCAATAGTTAATTTGGCCCAGCGGCTTTCACATGTATTACCTGGGGATATAAAGCATTCATTCTTCTGCTGCACAGGCTCAGAAGCTAATGAAGGTGCCCTTTTACTTGCTAGACTTTATACAGGAAAAAATGAATTTATTTCATTGAATAACAGCCTACACGGTCGAACTTATTTGACTATGAGTGCAACAGAAATCCCTATGTGGAGAGCAGATCCTATGCTTTCTGATTGTGTTACCTTTGTACCTAATGCTTATAGCAAAAATAAAACTCTTGAGAAAGCAGCTATTGAGTCCCTAGAAGCTATTGAGAACGCGATAGCTTCTAAAGGCGCAGATAAAATTGCGGCTTTTATTGCAGAACCTATACAAGGAAATGGTGGCATAATAACTCCTCCTCAGTGGTACTTCAAAAAATTAAAGACCATACTTGAGAAAAATGGTATATTACTTATTATAGATGAAGTTCAAACAGGCTTTGCAAGAACCGGTAAGATGTTTGCCATAGAACATTATGATGTTGTTCCAGATATAATTACAGTTGCAAAAGCCCTTGGGAACGGAATTCCTATATCAGCATTCTGCACAAATGATAAAATTGCAGCAGCCTTTACTAAAGCTTCTGCCTCTACTTTAGGTGGAAATCCAGTAGCTGCAAGTACGGCTATAGCTGTACTCGACTACATTGAAAAAAATAATTTATGCTCTAATTCAGAAACTTTAGGAGAAAAATTAAAAGCGGGCCTACTTAATCTTAAAGAGAAGTATCCGATTATTTATGATGTTCGAGGTATAGGCCTTATGCTAGGTGCAGAGCTAATAAATGTAAACGGTGAACCTGCATGGGAAGAAACCGACATTATACTAGAAATATTAAAAGATGAAGGCATTCTTTTAGGTAAGAATGGCTGTGGTAGAAATGTGCTAGCTTTCCAGCCGCCTCTTGTTATAACAGAAACTGATGTCGCCTTTGTTCTAGACAAATTTAATTTAGCTTTAAGTAAATTAAGTTAGACTTACTTTTATAATTGTCCTAGAAGAATAGCTTAAAAAAGTTAAAGAAACCTCTACAATACATGATTGTGGAGGTTTCTTTAAATGTGCCTTATATTTTATGTGGTAGTTGATAAATATTACATATCTCTAGGGTCTATATCATTAATCATTTTTATGGTTCCTATTATGTACCAAGTAGTTTCTTTTTTCTCTACGTTATATACTTTTCCAAGTATTTTAAATTTAGACATAAGCCCCGCAAGCGAACCTATAAATGAAGGTGTATTCAATTGAACCTTTTTGATCTTTTTCACATCATCTATGTCTTTAACAATAGGCTTCTTAGGAAGCTTATTGTTTATTTCCTTACTAGCTTTGGCGGTCTCTTTACTAGTAGCCTCTAATCCTTCTAGTGTTTTGTAGATTTCTTCCATCATACGTTTTTTTCTTTCAAAACTTATACTAGGAGTTTCTATCTCTGTATATTCTTCTGATTTTTTCATATATTCTACTGTTTTTTTCATAATTACCGTTCCTTCCTTAATCTATTAATCAACAATTAAATGTGTTTATGTCTATTATAACATGATTCACAAGAGTTTTAAAATGAAATGACGAAATATAAAAAAATAGGCACTATAAATTATAGTTACAACTAGTTGTTCTACTTCATCTCAATTAAATTATTCCAATATTTTTTAGGCATATGTTGCATTTGTAATCTTTCATTTGTTCTTTCTTTTATGGCAGTACTTTTATGAAAAGCTTTCCAAAGATTTTCATAGAATAGCTCTTCCTTCTCATGACTTTCTAATCTTTCAAACTTTAAATCACGCAAAATCCATTCATTGTTTTCATAAACTATACCTATTTTTCTATTGACATCGTGAATTACCCATTTTTCATTTGCAAGCCTTGCTTTAAAGTGATTGGCTATGAGTTCAAGTATATTATAATCAGGCTGGATTGCTGCATACAATATGCCCTTGAATTCTTGAAATCTAACTAGTCCTAAAAATCTATGTGCCTCGAAGCCCACTTTCCTAGAATATTTGTGTACTTCATTTACAGTTTGATCTGTTAGAAAGTCATTAACTTTACTCCCTAGCTTAAATCCTAGTTGTATATATTTAAACAATTTTAACTCTATTTCGCATGCCTCAGATAAAAATGCTTGATATACATAAACTAACGTATCTTCTGATATTTTTTTAAGTATAGCATTATATACTTTATTTGATTTTATTATATCTGTTTCTATAACCTTGTCTTCAAATAGCAAGTTTACATTATAGGTATTTTCCCTCGCTATACTTTCAGGGACTTCATTATAATAACAAGCGTATATAACAGATAAAAACCCATCAAAGCTCCCATCATAAATGTATCTAACCAAATAAATCACGCCTTAGGTTAAAAAGACTTAGTTGCTCTGGTTTATCAAAGCTTTCAAAATCTAACAAATAGTTTTTAAGACGAACTCTTTCCATAGCCTTATCGCCATAAAATTTACCACTACAAGTTATAAAGTACCTGGCTCTTTTAAGAACTACTCCTATTTTTTTTAAATTGTCATAGGAGAGGTTGCAAAGTCTTCTTGCTCTTATTATTCTTAAGGCTGACGTTACCCCTATTCCAGGAATCCTAAGTAATATTTCATAGGATGCATTGTTTACCTCTAGTGGGAACTTATCTAAATTATTTAATGCCCAAAATGCTTTAGGATCTAAATCTATATCAAAATTAGGGTTTTTCTCATCTAACAATTCATTTGCCTTAAAACCATAAAACCTTAAAAGCCAATCTGCTTGATACATTCTATGTTCTTTTAAAAGTGGAGGCGTAGTTATAATAGCAGGTAAATTTACACTAGCTACCACTGGCACATAGGCAGAATAATAGACTCTCTTAAGCCCAAAAGTATCATACAATCCTTCTGTAAGACTAATTATTCTTAAATCACTTTCGCTCGTTGCCCCCACCATTATCTGCGTACTTTGCCCACCAGGTGTAAATTTTGGTGCTTTAAATCCTTTTTTCTTATATTCAATAGACTCTATTATACTACGACTAATAAGTCCCATTGGTTTTAATATGTCTGCTTTATTCTTTTGAGGTGCTAGGAGCTTTAAACTTTTTTCAGATGGCAACTCAATATTTACACTCATTCTATCTGCATACAATCCTGCCTCATAAATGAGTTTTGGATCAGCGCCTGGTATAGCTTTTACATGAATATATCCATTGAATTTATGGATCAATCTTAAATCCTTTAAAATTCTAACTAAATTTTCCATTGTGTAATCTGGACTTCTCTCCACCCCTGAGCTTAAGAATAATCCTTCAATATAATTTCTTCTATAAAAATTTATAGTTAAATCTACTACTTCCTTAGGCGTAAAGCTTGTTCTCTCTACTTCATTGCTTGATCTATTAATACAATATTTACAATCATATACGCATTTATTGGTATATAAAATTTTAAGTAATGAAATACATCGGCCATCCTGTGCCCATGAATGACAAATACCTGTTGTTGCTGCATTCCCTATGCCTCCCTTTGTATTCTTTCTACTAGAACCACTGGAAGAGCAAGAAGCATCATATTTTGCAGCATCTGATAATATTTCAAGTTTTCTCATTATATCTATATTTATCACCTCGCAAACGTTTGTTCTCATTTTATCATATGTTGCCCAAATATAAAAGAGTTATTTAGCTTTTACACTCTTTTAATTTTATATATCTTTGTATTTTTGAAATAATAATACTCGCATAAAAAAAAACTGTTTCAAAAGTAGTTACTACCTTTTAAAACAGCTATATTTTAAACTATAACTTTAAAATTTATATTTTTATCCGAGTATTTGTTTTAAATCATCTTCTGGTGTGCTAATTGGTTTAATGTCAAAATTGTCAACAAGGAATTGCAACACATTAGGGCTTAAGAAAGCAGGTAGAGTAGGTCCAAGATAAATTCCTTTTACTCCTAGAGACAATAATGCCAATAAATCTGCCACAGCTTTTTGCTCATACCAAGTTAAAACAATTGCCAGTGGTAAATCATTAATGTTGCATTTAAATGCGTCAGCTAATGCTAGTGCTATTTTCACAGCAGAATATGCATCGTTACATTGACCTATATCTAATAGTCTTGGAAGCCCTGCTACTTCACCAAACTCCAATTTATTAAAACGATATTTTCCACAGGCTAAAGTAAGAATAATACAATCTTTAGGCACCAGCTGCGCAAATTCAGTGTAATAATTTCTTCCCGGTCTTGCACCGTCACATCCTCCTATTAAAAAGAAGTGTCTGATTTTCCCTTCTTTAACTGCATTCACTATTGTTTCAGCATGACTTAAAGTTGCCTTATGCCCAAACCCTACTAGGATTTCTTTAACCTCTTCATCTTTGTCAAATCCACCAAGTTCTAGGGCTTTATTTATTACTTCAGAGAAATCTTTGTTACCATTCTCATCATTGGATATATGTTTTATCCCATCCCAACCGACAACGCTTGTTGAGAAGATTCTATCTATATAAGAATCTCTTGGTTTCATTAAGCAGTTTGTTGTCATTAAAATACATCCAGGTATGCCATCAAATTCCTTTTGTTGATCTTGCCATGCTCCTCCAAAGTTACCTACCAGATGTTTATATTTATTTAGCTTTGGATATCCATGAGAAGGTAACATTTCGCCATGCGTATATATATTTATTCCCTTGCCTTCTGTTTGCTCAAGTAACATTTCAAGATCCCTTAAGTCATGACCAGAAACTACTATAAATGGTCCTTTTTTAACATTTATATTTACCTTTGTAGGTGTAGGGGAGTTATATTTCTCATTATTAGCTTTATCCAATACCTCCATAACTTTTACACTCATATCGCCAGTTTTAATTAAGTACTTAATTAGATCTTGAAGATTTAAACTATCATCTGTAAGTACTGCTAGAGCTATAAAATAAAAATCATCTACCTCATCGCTATTATAATTAATACATCTAGCTTGGTGTGCATACGCCGCAATTCCTTTTAATCCGTATTTTATTGTTTCGCGAACTGAGCGAATATCTGCATCCAAATTTTCATCATACATAATGCCTGCTTTTTTAGCATCCTCAAGCATTTGCTCTTTAGTATCGCTTAAATTATATAAAGCCTCTTTACTATTTACTTTTTCTCCTATTGATTTCTTCCTGGCATGTTCTTTTATTACTTGAGATCTTTTAAGCATATCAATATGAGACTTTGGGTCAAAGTTTACATTAGTTAATGTCATAAATAATGAATTTTCAATAAAAGATGCCCAAGACTTATCAAGTTTTTCACCTTTTTCCAAAAGTTTATTGGCATAGCAACTAATTCCTTTTAGCTGATAAATCAGTAAATCCTGAAGAGCCGCAATTTCTGGCGTTTTTCCACAGACCCCGATGTTAGTACAACCTTTTCCACCTGCAGTTTGTTCACATTGAAAACAAAACATTTTCCCTTGCATATGTAATCCTCCTAATTTCTTAAACTATTTTAATACTAGTTTACACTCCATTTTAAAAAATATACGAAATAATCATGATTAGTTTAAACTTCATTAATTATTTACTTACAATTGATATAATAAATAGCTTGTTTTAACCTAGACAAGATGTGAATCTTATGATATTTTTTATTTGAATGTGCTTTATGGTAGTTATTATATAATTGAGGAGGAAATTTATGAAAATTGGTTATGATATTTATGATTCCCCTATTGGACTGATACATGTAGTTGTGGATGAAATAGGCGTTAGAAAAGTAGAACTTTTTGAAGAAGATTGGGTAGCATACAATAATAAATACCAACCTATTCCTAAAGATAAGGAGCTATGCAAAGAAGTTATAGCTCAGCTAGACGAATATTTCAAAGGAAAACGAAGGAATTTCGATATACCCCTATCAATTGAAGGTACGCAGTTCAGAAAAAAAGTATGGAATGCCCTTAAAGACATACCTTATGGTGAAACACGTAATTATTTGCAAATTGCAGAATACATAGGAAACCCTCAAGCAGTACGTGCAGTAGGGCAAGCTAATAAATCTAATCAATTACCTATAATTATACCCTGTCACAGGGTTATTGGTAAAAGTGGGAATTTGGTAGGTTTTGCAGGCAATAGAACTCCTACACAAAAACTACTATTAGAAATTGAAGGAGTTAATATTGATAAATAATTTTTCCATATCAACATCAACTCTTTCCAGTTTCTAATTTAAAATTTTAATTAAATACAATCCATCATCTAAAACACTTCGTTCACAACTAAACTTAATCCCTACATCAATAAGTTCAAAGCATACATCCCTTGTACTATTTATATCAAATAAGCACCTACCCTTTTCATCTAATGACTTCACAGCATCCTCATGAATTCCTTCTCTAAGTAAATTTTCTTTGATTTCACTATTTAACATTTTCAAACCTCCAATTTCACCCTAAAATTTCAAGTGCATTTAAATTCATTAGTGAATATCCTAAAATCTTTATTTGTTCTAATCCTTAAAAAACATAGTCTTTACATATCTATCAAATCCGATAATAGAGTTTTTAAAAATAATCTCTGCTCTATCCTTATACGCTTCAGGGTTATGCATTGAAGTGCTAAAATGCGTTAATAAAAGTTCCTGTACTTTACCATTTAAAGCAAGTCCTGCTGCCTCGCTAAATGTCATATGTTTATTTTTTATAGCTTTTTCAATATCATTTTCATCACCATAGGTGCCTTCACAAATAAACAAGTCACTTTTTTTAATGAAAGTTTCTATTTTAGTAATTGGTCTTGTATCAGTTATAAAACTAAGCTTTATTCCTATTCTTTCTTCCCCAAGTACCATACTTGGGGAATACGTTTTTCCATTATTAATGATAATCTCGTTTTTTTGAAGTCTATTCCAATATATTTTTGGTATTTCATTTGCATTCGTACTTTTTACATCAAACTTTGGTTTTCTTTTAAAATAAAAGCTATATCCCAAACAATTGGCTGAATGCTCAAGTTCCAGTGTTGATATTATTAAATCAGGAAATTCTTCTACTGAAGGCTTAATACGATTTATTGAAGATTTCATTTTGACTGATTCTTGTGGATTTTCTAATATATTAATGTCATAAGGAAGGTAAGGTGCTGCAACGCTCAATCCTTTTACAATATCTGTAATGCCTTTTGGAGCAATTATGGTAATAGGTTCAATTCTGCCACTGTTACCAATTGTCGCAAGAATACCTGGAAGTCCTATAATGTGATCCCCATGTCCATGAGTTATACAAATCACGTCAATTGACTTAAATCCCCATCCAAGTATTTTCATAGATACTTGAGTACCTTCACCGCAGTCAATCAGTATCTTTCTCCCTTTGTATTTTAATAGAAGTGAAGATAGATATCTTTCTGGAATAGGCATTCCACCTCCACACCCTAGAAGTGCTACATCAACCAATTAAATCACCTCATCTATAGTTTCTATTTATTTGAATGTGCCTTGGCTTATTGTACACCTATATTCAGTACAATATCTATAGAGTAAACTGCATTCCAATATATTATACCTGTTTTCTTAAATTGACGCTAATAAAAAGGAATGCCCCAGTTAGGACATCCCTTCTCTATTCAACGATATATTAATATTTATCTTAGTCAGAAACTAAATTTAAAAATTGTTTTATTCTAAGATTAGTTTTGTTACTTAACAATTGCTCAGGGGTGCCCTTATAAGCTATTATTCCGTTATCAATAAATATTATATTATCTGCTACTTCTCTTGCAAAACTCATATTATGAGTAACAACTACCATTGTCATACCGTCATGAGCTAGCTCCTTCATAACTTTAAGCACCTCTGTTGCAAGCTCTGGGTCCAGTGCAGAGGTTGGCTCGTCGAATAGTAGCACTAACGGTTCTATGGCCATAGCACGTGCTATAGCAACTCTCTGCTGTTGTCCTCCTGAAAGCTCATGGGGATAGCTATCCGACTTTTCTAAAAGTCCAACCTTTTCTAAAAGCTTAAGTGATTTATCGCGTGCTACCTTCTTAGATTGTTTAAGCACGGTAGTGAGTCCCTCCATAATGTTTTCTATCACAGTCATGTGAGGAAATAAATGAAACCCTTGAAATACCATTCCTGTATTTTTGCGTAGAGCTAGTATTTCCTTATCAGTTGGATTTTTGTCTCCACCAAATCCTAATTCATTATCACCTATTCCTATTGTTCCTTTATTAGGAATTTCTAATAAATTCATACACCTAAGTAGGGTGGTTTTACCTGAACCTGATGGGCCTATTACAATTGTTGTTTCACCCTTTTTAATCTTTAAATCAATACCTTTTAATATTTCGTTATCTCCAAAACTCTTGTGTAAATTCTGTATATTAATCATATATTTCCTCCAATTACCTAGCCACATATCTTTCCAGCTTTTTCTCTGTCTTTTGTTGAATTATAGAAAGTATTGTACAAAACAATAGATATATAAAAGCTACTTCACAGTATAGTACAAGTGGCTCATATGTTGCTGCAACTATTCTTTGAGCAATTTGAAACATTTCAGTAAAAGTAATTGATGCAGCAAGTGATGTATCTTTAACAAGACTTATAAATGAGTTTGAAAGTGGTGGTACAGATACCCTTGTTGCTTGTGGTAAAATTACACGAATCAAAGATTGAGTATGAGTCATACCAATTGAACTTGCTGCCTCCCACTGACCTTTAGGTATAGACAAAATAGCTGCTCTAATTACTTCTGAATTATAGGCTCCAACATTTAAAGTAAACCCTATAATTGCTGCAGTTACTGCTCCCATTGTTATACCTGCCGCCGGCAATCCGTAGAATATTATAAATAACTGTACAAGAAGAGGTGTCCCTCTTATTATCCATACATAAAAACCCGATATTAAATTTAGTGATTTATATTTTGATATACGAGCAAGAGCTGTGGCCATAGCCAAAATTGAACCAAGCACAAAAGAAACTACAGCTACTGGAATGGTAAACTTCAAACCTGCTATTAATAAAGGAACAAAAGAGTCTTTAACTATGCCTAATATTCTTAGTGTATCTGCGTCTAAATTCATATTATCACCTTATTATTTTGAGACATCCGCGCCAAACCATTTCTTTGAAATTTTTGAATAAGTTCCATCTTCGTTCATATCAGTTAATGCCTTATTAACTGCAGCTACTAATTCTTTATTTCCTTTATTAAACATAATTGCACTTGGTTGTGCATTTCCTTCTTCATCAACTATTTTTATAGGAAGGTTTGGTTTTTGTTTTTTAAGATCAAGGTAAGATAAACTGTCATTAATCGTTGCATCTACTCTTTTTGAAACTAAAAGATCAATTGCTTGATTAAAGCTATCGACTTGCTCAAGTACTGCGCCATTAGTTTCTGCAATTTTAGCTAAGTTACTTGTTAATGATTGAGCAGATTTCTTATCCTTTAAGTCTGCAAATTTTTTAATAGTATTATCATCACTATTTACTATAAGCACTGCTTTTGATACTATATATGGATTTGAAAAATCGTATTTTTCTTGTCTATCCGGTTTGATTCCAACTTGATTCACTACCATGTCAAATCTCTTTGCATCAAGCCCTGCAAACATACCATCCCACTTTGTTTCTACAAATTCTGGTTTTACACCTAGACGTTTGGATACTTCCTCTGCAATTTCAACATCAAATCCAGTTAACTTTCCTGATTTATCATGGAAAGTATATGGCGCATATGTCCCTTCAGTACCAATTTGTATTTTTCCTTCACTCTGTATTTTTGATAATAGATCTTTAGATTCAACATTTTCACTACTACTTGTGGAGCATCCCACAAGACCTGCTGATGCTATTAATAAAGTACTAATTAATATGGATAATTTTTTCATATGTTTTCCTCCTAGTATTCCTACCGTTTTAGTATGTTATTTTAATAATACCATGGATTCTTTTTTTGTCAACATGTATTTTATATTTTTAAGTTATGTATTTTATATTTTTAAGTTATGATTAATAATATATGTAGTTTCTCCTATATTACTCGTGATTTTGGGCATAAATTAAGACTACTAATTAATTAGTAGTCTTAATGGACATTCAAGTAAATAACATCCGACTCTGCAGAATTTTATCAAATAATTCCATTGCGTACTCTTTTTAATAGTGCTTCAATAGATGAGCGTTCACCTTCTAAATTAAATTATCTTTTCTTAATAAATTATATAGTGTTGAATTTAAATTAAATTGATTCATTAAAACATTAACTTCAGATAGTGCTTTTTCTTTTTTATCCTCAGGTATATTAGCAAGCGTTGCTCTAATTAAAATGTTTTTAGGAGAGTGTGATATGTCTATAAATTCTAGAAGCTGCGTTTTATATCCGGCGCACTCTAAAAGATTGGCTCTTACTGAATCTGTCATAAGTGCCGAAATTCTTTCTTGCACTATACCATACTTTGTTAATATAGATAGTGACTCTGTTTTAATTTGGCTATTGAATTCATGCTGGCAACAAGGAACAGAGAAAATCATACGGCTATTCCACTTTATTGCATTATATAGTGCATAATCAGTTGCTGTATCACATGCATGTAATGTAATTACCATATCAACTTTATTATTATACTTGAATCCGTTTATATCCCCTAGTTCAAAATGTAAGTTTTCATAATTATATCTTTTAGCTATATCATTACATTTCTTAATTACATCGTCTTTAAGATCAAGTCCTATCATTTTTACTTTGATTTTTTTAATTTCCACAAAGTAATAATATAACACAAATGTTAAAGAAGATTTACCACATCCAAAATCTAATATAGTGAGTTCCTTGAAATCATTTTTCTTAATCTCATCATCAATCATTTCAACAAATTTATTTATTTGCTTATACTTATCATATTTTGAATTAACAACCTTACCTTCTTTTGTAAAAATGCCTAAATCTATAAGAGGTTCTATTATCATACCCTCTTTAAGAATATAATTCTTTTCTTTATTATGTCCTTTATTAACCAGCTTACTATTATCACTTTTTTTCTTACCTAAATGGATTTTACCTTTTTTAGATATTTTCAAATCAAATGTGGTTGTATTTGACCAAGCATCAATTTGTTTATAACTCGCTGATATATATTCCATAATTTTTTCTCCTAAGATACTTACATCAATATTTTCATGGAACGCTTGTTTATCAGTGTTTTTTTCTATTTGATAATATTGTTTTACATCATCATCTTTAAAAACAAATGTTATTTTATTGTACTCTACGTCCTTATTCATTTTATTACTAATAACTAATTTTATAATATCTTGTTTCACTATTTCATCAATCGCTTTCTTCAAATCTTCCACTTTAAGCACTCCTTATCATTTATTTTAAAACTGCTTTTATTATATCATAAATTTTTAACATTAATTCAATATTAAAAAAGCTTTGAGTTATAAGAATTTCTCCCTATAACTCAAAACTACTAAATAATAAAAAATATTATTATAATATAATACAGATTAAGCTACCATTACCCTCATTTATAATCCTTTGTAAGGTCTTTTGAATTTTAACTTGAACGTCATCGGGCATTTTAATTAACTTATTTTGAAGACCTTCTTTAACTAATACTTCTAAAGATTTACCAAACATGTTACTCTGCCATATTTCAGTTTTATCATTCTCAAATTGTTCTATAACCGAATTGTAGAATTCTTCACTTTGCTTTTCTGTACCCATTATAGGGGATATTTCTGTTTGTATATCGGCTCTTATAAAGTGGAGAGAAGGTGCTGATGCCTTAAATTTCACTCCGTATCTACCACCATGTTGTATTCTTTCAGGCTGGTCTAAGGTAATTTCTGAAAGTTGTGGTGCTACGAGTCCATATCCTTTTTCCTTAACATCCCTTAAAGCATCTGCGATTTTATCATATTCAACTTTAGCCTTAGAGAATTCCCCCATTAATGTTAACAAATCATTTTGCCCTTTTATTTCACAATCACAAGTTTCACCTAGTATTTTGTAAAATAACTCATTTTTAGGAATTATATTAACTCTAGCAGTCCCTTCTCCCATATTCATTTCATCAAGTCTAGCAGAATCTAAGAAGTCTACTTCTTTAAAGCTTAATAGTGATTTATTTATATCTCTAACTTTAAAAATATCCTTGCACATATCTTTTAGGAATTTCATAAAGTTGATTTTTACCCAATGTTTAGAACTTAAGTTTTCAATCCATTCTGGCATATCTATGTTAATTTCTTTAACTGGGAATTCTTTAAGAATTCTTTGGAATATATTGGTTATATCCTCCTCCTTCATATTTAGAACATCCATAACTTGAACTGGAACATCATATTTTTCTTCTAATTCCCTTGCTAAAACTCCTGTTTCAGGAGCAACTGCATTTTTAGAATTTAACACCATTATGAAAGGTTTATTAATGGCTTTAAGTTCATCAACTACTCTTCCTTCTGCTTCTAAATATTCTTCTCTTTCTATACCTGTAATAGAACCATCTGTAGTAATTAAAAGACCTATAGTAGAATGCTCATTTATTACCTTTTTTGTGCCAATCTCTGCAGCTTCCTCAAATGGAATCTCATAGTCATACCAAGGAGTTGTAACCATTTTAGGCGTCTCCCCTTCAGCGTATCCGAGCGCTCCTTTAACAATATATCCAACACAATCAACCATTCTAACTTTGAATTTTGTTCCACCTTCAAACTCAATTTCAACGGCTTCGTTGGGTACAAATTTAGGCTCAGTGGTATGAATAGATTTCCCTGAACCGCTTTGAGGCAATTCATCTGTTGCTCTTTCTTTTTTATGAGGATTTTCTATTCTAGGAATTACCATAAGCTCCATAAATCTTTTTATAAATGTAGATTTCCCAGTCCTTACGGGTCCAACAACTCCTACATAAATATCCCCTTGAGTTCTCTCCGCTATATCTTTATATATATCAAAATTATCCAAGATATACCCTCCCAATACTTATTATTAACATTATAAATATATTTTAGAGAACAATAAATTATTACTACAGAATGAAAATATATAAAAAAAACCAGTTTTCCATTAACTTCTTAACGGAAAACTGGCCTTTTATACTAAAACTCGTCTTTTTTATTTCTCGACATCAACTCGTGTACTCCATATTTTGGATCTTTACCTTCAAATAGTACTTTGTAAAGTACATCTGTAATAGGCATAGAAACCTGCTGCTTCTCTTTAAGTTCATAAAATGCTCTTGTAGCTTTTATGCCCTCAACTACCATTCCGATATCCTCGCAGGCCTTTTCCATAGAAACACCTTGCCCAATTAAAATACCGGCTCTTCTATTTCTACTATGCATGCTAGTACAAGTTACTATAAGATCACCCATACCCGTTAAGCCATAGAATGTTTCAATTCTGCCTCCAAGCACAGTTCCTATTTTTATGATTTCACTCATCCCTCTTGTCATAAGAGCAGCCTTAGAATTATCCCCATAGCCTATGCCATCTGACACACCTGCAGCTAAGGCAATAATGTTTTTAACTGCACCGCCTATCTCTACTCCAATAATGTCTTCATTAGTGTAAACTCTAAATTTACTTGTCATAAATACATCTTGAATAATCTTTGCATACTCCATTTTTTTAGAAGTAACAACCACCGTTGTAGGTATATCTAAAGCAACCTCTTCTGCATGACTAGGACCTGAAAGTATTACTATAGGATTATTTTTAATCTCTTCTTCTATAACTTCTGAAATTCTTTTTGATGAACCCTCTTCAATTCCCTTTGCAATGCTAACCACAATTTGATTTTGTTTTAAAAGTGGTGATATAAGCTTACTTAAGTCTCTTATTGCATGTGAGGGCACAGAGAGTACTATTATATAACTATCACTTATTACTTGTTCTATGTCAGTGAATGCTGTCACTCCTGCTGGTACGATAACGCTGTGCAAATATTTAATATTTTCTCTTTTAATGTTAATATCATTAATAACACTAAGTTTTCTATCCCACATGTTAACACTCGTTCCTTTTTTGGCAAGCATTATTGCTAATGCAGTGCCAAAACTTCCACTACCTAAAAAAGCAACTTTTGACATTCTATTCCTTCCTTTCCCTAAATATAAGTCTTATGCCTGTTCCGTTAAATTCAAATGCATTTCTCAATTGATTTTCTAAATATCTTTGATAAGAGAAATGTAGTAAACTTTCATTATTTACGAAGAATACAAATGTTGGTGGTTTAGAGTCTACTTGAGTAACATAGAATATTTTCAATCTCTTATTTGATACGGTTGGAGGTTCTTTCATAAGTACAGCCTTATTTACAACTTCGTTAAGTATCCCTGTAGAAATTCTTTTCGAATAATTATCAAAACATTCCTTAACTGTTGCTAATACCTTATGTACTCTTTGACCTGTTTTTGCTGAAATAAATAAATAAGGAGCGTACGCCATAAAGTTTAATCCTGCTTGTAATTTCTTTTTATACTCAATCATGGTTTTGTCATCTTTTTCAATAAGATCCCATTTATTTACTATAACCAAAAT
Organism: Clostridium sp.; assembly: GCA_047624165.1. Classification (GTDB taxonomy): domain Bacteria; phylum Bacillota; class Clostridia; order Clostridiales; family Clostridiaceae; genus Clostridium_AD. Next base: position 27,713 of record JBLHPD010000031.1, read on the forward strand.
GGCTTTTTTCATTTCATGAGCATAACCTATAATTTTCTCATCTTGGTCACTTAGTTCATCCGTAGCATCAAGAATAAGTATAACTACATCAGCCCTCTCAACAGCAGCTAAGGACCTAATAACACTATATCTTTCAATTCCTTCTTGCACTTTACTCTTTCTTCTTATTCCTGCAGTATCTATAAGCACAAATTTACCTTCCTGCGTTTCCAATTTACTATCAATTGCATCTCTTGTAGTACCTGCGATATCAGTTACTATGTTTCTTTCTTCTCCAAGCATCTTATTTATTAGCGATGATTTACCAACATTTGGCTTACCTACCACTGCAACTTGAATATATTCTGCATCTTCTGTATTAGCATCAATACTACCAAAATGTGCTACCACTTCATCAAGCATATCTCCAAGCCCGAGTGCTTGAGTTGCAGAAATAGCTATAGGTGTTCCTATACCTAAATTATAGAATTCAAACGCATTTGCCTCTAGTTGAAGATGGTCTATTTTATTAACTACGAGTACTATTGCTTTTTTGCTTTGTCTAAGCATTTGAGCAACTTCATAATCTGCACCTGTAACTCCTTGTTTACCGTCTACAATAAATATTATAACATCTGCTGTTTCTATAGCTATTTGTGCCTGCCTTCTCATTTGAGCTAAAATGATATCTTGACTTTCGACTTCGATACCACCTGTATCAATTATTGTGAAATTATGCCTAAGCCAATCCGCATCCGCATAAACTCTATCTCTTGTTACACCTGGTTTATCATCAACTATTGATATTCTTTTACCTGCTAACTTATTAAATAATGTAGATTTCCCAACATTAGGTCTTCCTACTATTGCTACGATTGGTTTTGCCATTATTCTTCCTCCCGACTGTTTTGGTTTATTATATGGATTAAATCTTCTCCTGAATAATCACATATTAAAACTTTTTTACTTAAACTTTTTTCTAAATCACTTATTGTAATATTATCTAAGAATATCTGCTGCTCATAATTCCCTAATTCATATCCGCTTTTTAACATATTACTAGGAATTACTAAATACTCACCTAGCTTTTCATCTTTCAATCCATTGATTATGTCGCTACCTGTTAAAAGTCCAGCTACTGTAATAGTTTCTCCAAAAAAATAATTTGTTATTTTTTTAACATCAATTTTAATTTTGTTATTAGTTGCTGTAATTTTCTCGGCTACCTTTAATATTTCTGCATAAGCAGAGTGTCCTGTTATAAAGGTAAAACTTCCCCTAATATTTAGCTTTAGGGATGTTACATCTTCAGCAATAACACTTCTAAGTAGCCTTATCATACCAATTCCATCTTCTAACTGCTGATAACCATCATAGAACTCTTCTCCTGGAACATCAATTCCAGCTGTTACATAGAATTCATCTGACAACCTTATAAAAGGTGATCCTATCTCTCTAATGTATTTCTCTTGTAGTTCTTTTACACTTTCGATTTCTTGCGTTGCAGTATTCTTATCATATAATGTTAAATTAAACAATCCTTCTCTATACTTTGTTACTCCAACTGGTACAACCGCCAAATTTTCAATGCTAGGGTAAAGTTTATATAAATCCTCAATTGTTCTTATAAGCTCTGACCCATTATTAATACCTGGGCAAGATACCACTTGACAATTAATTTTAATATCAGCCTTGGCCAACCGCTTTAACCTCTCATATACGTTTCCAGCAAATTTGTTATTTAACATTATCTTTCTAAGTTCTGCATCAGTAGTATGTACTGAAACATTAATAGGGCTTATCTTATATTTAATTATCCTATCAATATCCTCTTCTTTCATATTAGTTAAGGTTACGAAATTGCCTTGAAAAAACGATAATCTTGAATCATCATCTTTAAAATATAAAGTTTCTCTCATTCCTTTTGGCAATTGGTCAATAAAACAGAATATACATTTATTATGACAGCTCTTCGGTTTATCCAAAATGGCCTCAATAAATTGGATTCCTAAATCTTCATCATATTCCTTTTCAACTTCGATATCCCAAACTTCTCCGTTTGCCTTTTCTACCTCAATGTTAAGAAGTTCATCTGTAATTAAAAATTTGTAATCTATTATGTCTATTACATCATTGCCATTTATACTAATTAATTTATCTCCCGCTTCGAGCTTAATTTCTTCTGCAATACTTCCTGGAAGTATCTTAGCTATTTGGTTTTTCATTTTTACCTCCTGCTCAACCATAATATTTAATTTATAATAAGCAATTAGTTTAATAATAAATTATAGTATTCCCTATGCTATATTACATGAATTAAATCCCTAAGTCAACGCTATAAGCCTTTAAAAGAAGAAAAAATGGCATAT
>JBLHPD010000032.1:0-30019 GCA_047624165.1 Clostridium sp.
ATGTAAAGGCTCATGGAGAAATTGATAGACTATATAGACAAAAATCTATTTGGCAACAAATGTCTATTACAAATATTGCGAAGTCTGGTATCTTTTCAAGTGATAACACTATAAGGAAATATGCCAAAGAAATTTGGACTACACCTCCAGTTAGTATCGAATTATAATTAGGGACATGAAAATAAATAACAAGTCAGTATATCGAGAAATAGACTCGTATACTGACTTGTTATTTATTTGGATGTGCATTAATTGACCATTTATTAAAATACAGATGTATATAGTGAAAAAAATGTTGATTTAGATAAAAAGATGTTGTAAAATTGTTATTAGTGAAAATAAATACGAACAATTAGTAAAAACCAAAACTTAATATTCGCAAACTCATATATGCTTAGAAATATGGACTAAGCGTTTCTACAAAGTAACCGTAAAATACTTGACTATGGGTGTTTAAATAAATATATTGAAATAGTTGTTAAAACAATTGTTTTTATTATTGATTTTTATTATAAACTCCCTAGTTAACGCGTTAATTTATTAATGGTTAAATCGTTAGCTGGGGAGTTTTTTTTGTTTGCGTAACCAATATTTTAGATCAATATATTATTTTAAAAATAAAATTAAGCAACATAAAAATAAAAAACAAGTTAAAGATAATACTATGATTTCTTGTTATTTATTTTAATGTGCAAAGTAGAGGAGAAAATTTATGGAATCGTTAAAGAATAAAATATTAACTGAAGGAAAAGTAATAGGTAGTGAAATCTTAAAGGTTGATAGTTTTTTGAATCATCAAATTGATATCAAGCTATTTAATGAAATTGGGCAAGAATTTAAAAAAAGATTTGCAAATGATGAAATTACAAAGATACTAACAGTTGAAGCATCGGGCATAGGAATAGCATGTATTGTGGCACAATACTTTGGTAACGTTCCTGTGGTTTTTGCAAAAAAACATGAAGCTACTAATCTAGATGCAAGTGTATATGAAGCTGAAGTGTACTCTTTTACGAAAAATAAGAATTATAAAATAAGAACTAGTAAACAATACATAAACGAAGAAGATAAAATCTTAATAATTGATGATTTTTTAGCAAATGGAAATGCGGCTCTAGGACTTATAAAAATTTCACGGGAGGCTCGCGCTGAAATCGTTGGAGTGGGAATTGTAATTGAAAAAGGGTTTCAGAATGGAAGAAGCTGCATAGAAAAGGAAGGTGTAAAAGTAGAATCATTAGCCATAATACAATCGTTGCAAGATAACAAGATAGGGTTTAAAGACGCATAACTAATAATATTTACCGTAGAGAGATTATTTATTAAAAAGAATATAGGAGGAATTATAAATGAAGAAAAAATTAGGCAGCTTATTAATAGTGTTTACGTTAATTATGTCTTTGGTGCTTGTAGGATGTAGTAGTGAGACAAAACCAGAGGTACCAGTTACTGAAAGCAAGGAGATAAAGGTAGGATTTATATATGTAGGACCTGTAGGGGACGAAGGTTGGACTTATTCTCATGATGTGGCAAGGGTAGAGCTTGAAAAACAACTAGATGTAAAAACAATGTTTAAAGAATCAGTAAAAGAGGATTTAGCAGAAGTTGAGAAAACATGTGAAGAAATGATTAATCAAGGAGCTAATGTTATTGTAGGTACAAGTTTCGGATTTATGGACGGAATGGAAGCATCCGCTGCAAAGCACCCTGAAGTTAAATATCTACATGCATCTGGGTACAAAACGTCAGAAAATATGTCAAACTATTTTGGACGTATGTATCAAGCAAGATATCTTTCAGGTATAGTTGCTGGAATGAAGACTAAAACAAATAAAATAGGATATGTAGCAGCATACGGAATTCCAGAAGTAATAAGAGGAATAAATGCGTTTGCTCTAGGAGTACAATCCGTGAAGCCAGAAGCTATAGTAAAGGTAAAATGGACTAATACTTGGTATAACCCAGCTACAGAAAAAGAAGCAGGAAAAGCACTAATTGCAGAAGGCGTAGACGTAATTACTCAGCATCAAGACACCGCAGGACCATTACAAGCTGCAGAAGATGCGGGATTATCTGCTATTGGGTACAATACAGACATGCAAGCTAAAGCACCTAAAGCATATATGACATCACCAGTTTGGAATTGGGTACCATATTATGTTGAGCAAATAAAAGCTATTCAAGCTGGCACTTGGGAATCAGGAAGTTATTGGAAGGGACTAGAATCTGGAATCGTTAGTCTTGCACCACTTACAGCAGTTGCACCAACAGGCGCTAAAGAAGCCGTAGAAAAAGCTAAAGCGACTATTCTCTCAGGTGAAAACAAAATATTTGTAGGCCCACTAATGGATCAAAGTGGAGCAGTTAAAATTGAAAAAGATAAAGTAATGACAGATGAGGAATTACTACAAATAAATTGGTTCGTTAAGGGAGTAGAAGGAAAAATAGAAAAATAATATATTTGAATTTAAATTAGCCCATGAATTTATTTAGCCCATAAATGTTATTAAAATATAGTAAGTATGAAATTTAATACTTACTATATTTGTTAGAATTTGTGGGTTAGGGGCATTTAAGAAGGATTGGAGAATGTAATATGGATAAAATTCCTTACGTATCAATAGAGAAGATTAGTAAGCGCTTTGGAAAAGTAATAGCTAATAAAAATATGAATTTAACAATACATGGTGGAGAAATCCATGCACTACTAGGCGAGAATGGAGCAGGTAAAAGCACTCTCATGAACATGTTATCAGGAGTATACACTCCAGATAGCGGTTCTATTTTTATTCATGGTAAAAATATGAATTTCACTTGTCCAAAGGATGCTATTAAAGCTGGAGTAGGAATGATCTATCAACATTTTAAATTAGTTGAAGAAATGACTGCCAAGCAAAATATATTACTGGGGCAAAATAGAGGGTTATTTTTAAATGACAAGTTAGAAATTAAAAAGATTAATGAGATATGTGAAAAATTCCAATTGGATTTGGATATAAATAAATATGTTTGTGATATGGCAGTAGGGGAGAGGCAAAATCTTGAAATATTGAAGGTATTGTATAGGGGTGCTAACATTTTAGTGTTAGATGAGCCAACTACAGTGTTTACGCAAAGTGAAACTTTAAAATTATTTAAAATAATGAGAAAGATGAAAGAAGAAGGTTGTGCAATTATATTTATAAGTCATAAAATGGATGAAGTAATGGAAATCTGCGATCGAATTACTGTATTAAGAAAAGGCGAAGCTGTAAAAACACTGGAGAAAGAAGGTACCACTCCAAAATACTTAACAGAACTCATGATGGGACGTAGCGTAGAGTTGTCTATAAATAAGGTGGATAAAGAGCCAGGAGACGTTTTGCTAGAAGTAACAGATTTAAAAGTGTTAAATGCTGTAAAGGCGGAAATAATTAAAAAAATTAGTTTCACACTAAGCCAAGGTGAAGTTCTTGGTGTGGCTGGAATTGCAGGAAGTGGGCAAAAGGAATTATGTGAAGCAATTGCAGGAATTCAGAAGGTCGCAGGTGGTAGCATAGTTCTTGAAGGGGAGGACCTTGTAGGGAAATCTCCTAGAGATATTATTAATAAAGGTATAAGCATGAGCTTTATACCAGAAGATAGATTGGGAATGGGACTAGTTGCATCCTTTGGCATGGTTGATAATCTTTTGTTAAAGGACTATCACAAGCAAAAGGGGATATTTATAGATAGAAAACCTGTAGTAATAAAAGCGAAAAAAATGGTGGAGAAATTTGAGATCAAAACACCAGATATAAATCATCCTATAAAATATTTATCAGGTGGGAATATCCAAAAAATATTAGTTGCAAGGGAACTTAGTATGTATCCGAGGATTCTTATTATGGCATATGCCGTAAGAGGACTAGATATTAATACATGTTATACAATATATGACCTAATAAATGAAGAGAAGAAAAAAGGAACCGCAGTATTATTTATTGGAGAAGATTTGGATGTGTTAGTTAAGTTGTGTGATAGGATTATGGTGATTTGTGACGGTGCGGTCACTGGTATTATTGATGCAAAGGATGCCTCAAGAGAAAAAATTGGTATGATGATGGTGGGAAAAACAGTAGACGAGGAGAGGATATAGATGATGCAGATTCTTAAAAGGTCTGAAAATAATAAAACTGATAACTTTAAAATTAGATGCATTGCAATAATCTTATCCTTATTAGTATTAGGTATATTTTTGCTCGCAATTAAACTTAATCCTATAGAAGTATATGTATCACTTGTGAAGGGTAGCTTTGGGTCGATTTATAGTGCCAGGCAAACGCTTCTTAGGGCAATACCACTTATTATAACTTCACTAGGAATATCGATAGCATTCAAAATGCAATTTTGGAATATTGGTGGAGAAGGGCAAATAGTAATGGGCGCTTTTGCTGCTAGTTTTTTTGCTTTGAAATTTCCTGATATGGATAAATTACCATTGTTATTAATAATGCTTTGTGCAGGAATTTTAGGTGGGGGATTATGGGCATTAATAGCAGCTGTGCTTAAGGGTAAATGGAAAACTAATGAAACAATTGTAACATTAATGCTAAACTACATTGCCTTAAAATTTATCACATATTTGCAATATGGACCTTGGAAGGATAAGAGGGCAATGGGTTTTCCTAAAATACCTAATTTCTCGCCAAATGCAACGCTTCCAGAGGTTTTCGGTATACATATCGGATGGATCATCGCAATTATACTTGTGGTATTAGTGTATATTTTCATGAATTATACTAAGAAGGGATATGAAATTTCAGTGCTTGGAGAAAGTGAAAAAACAGCCACGTACGCAGGTATTAATATTCGAAAAACCATGTATATAGCTATATTTTTAAGTGGAGCATTATGTGGAATTGCGGGTGTAATTCAAGCATCGGCAGTGAGTAGAACACTGTCTGTAGAAGTTGCAGGTGGTGCTGGATTTACGGCTATAATTATAGCATGGCTATCAGCACTCAGTGCACCTATTATAGTAATAGTAGCTATACTTTTTGCGGCACTTTTAGAAGGGGCGTCTTATATTCAAACTGCACTTGGAATACCGGGGGCAGGTGCACAATTAATACAAGCAATTATACTGTTTTTTGTATTAGGCAGTGAGTTCTTCACTAAATATAAAATGAGTTTTAAGTCTAAAGGTATACAAAAGGAGGTAAATAAAAATGGATAGTATAACAACATTTTTAGCGGCAGCAGTTGTAGCTGGTACACCTCTACTTTTTGCTACCTTAGGTGAAATATTAACTGAAAAGGTAGGTAATCTTAATCTCGGCGTAGAAGGTATGATGCTTATGGGATCTGTTATTGGGTTTATGGCAGGTTTAAATACGGGAAGTCCAATTATAGCCATGGTTTTTGCAGCAATTGCAGGAGCATTTGGAGCCTTAATTTATGCATTCTTAACTATAACCCTAAGAGCAAATCAAGTTGTATGTGGCCTTACACTGACTATATTTGGAACAGGATTTTCAAGTATGATAGGTAAAAAGCTTATTGGGCAAGTTACTCCAGATAAAATTAAAACATTTTTTGTACCCAAAAGAATTCCAATAATCGGAGATATACCTTTTATAGGGGATGTATTTTTTAATCAAGATGTGTTTGTATACCTTGGGTATATTGTGACTCTACTTTTATTTATATATCTATATAAAACTGCTAAGGGATTAAACACCATGGCAGTTGGAGAAAATCCTGCAGCTGCCGATGCAGCAAGTATAAATGTTAGTTTATATAAATATGTTAACACCTTAATGGGTGGAGCCCTTTGTGGACTTGGAGGAGCATATCTCTCTCTTGTTTATGTACCAGCATGGCAGGAAAATGTAACAGCAGGCAGAGGGTGGATAGCGGTGGCCTTAGTAATTTTCGCAACTTGGAGACCTCAAAGAGCGCTTGTAGGAGCATACCTCTTTGGAGGGCTTGATATATTAGGGTTTAGACTTCAAGGGTTACCTAATTTTGCAGTCTCTCAATACCTTATTGATTTGCTACCGTATGTAGTTACAATAGTTATTTTGGTATTTGTATCCATGAAGAAATCTAGTAAAAACTCACCACCGGCTGGCCTTGGGAATCCTTATTTTAGAGAAGAAAGATAATTAGTGACATTCTAACTTGCATGGGTATACCATGCAAGTTTTTTAGCTAACGCGGGGGAGAAGGTTGGGGACAGGTAAAAAGAAAAGTTGGGGACAGGTAGAAAGAAAGTTGGGGTTGGAATAAAGGTGGGGACAGGTAAAAAGAAAGTTGAAATAGGAAATAGGAAATAAAGGTGGGGACAGGTAACAACTATTTTAACTTTGTAAATAGTTGTTACCTGTCCCCAATAAATTGCCCAATAAATTCCCATCACTATACTAAATATACATTAAAATCTAAGGTATAATTATATTGTGTTTTAATATATAATAAGAGTGGTGATAAAATGAAATATGCAGTTATTACATTTACAGAAAATGGAGACCGAATTGCAGAAATTCTAGCTTCGAAATTTGATATTGATTTGTATTCAAAGAAAAAACAAAGTGATTTTAATTTTGCGCAGGTTAGTAAAAAGGTAATGGAAAGCTATTGTTGTATAATATTTATAAGTTCGACAGGTATTGCAGTTAGAGCTATAGCACCATACATAAAAAGCAAGGATGTGGACCCTGCAGTAATAGTTATAGATAATTCGTGTAATTATGTTATAAGTCTTTTAAGTGGTCACTTAGGAGGGGCAAATGAGCTTACATTAGAGGTTAGTAGGATTCTTTTCGCGCAACCTATAATAACAACGGCTACAGATAATTTAGGCATTTCTGCTCCAGACATGATAGCGAAAGACAATGGACTAATTATTGAAGATATGAAAAAAGCAAAAGACATAGCTGCACTTTTGGTAGATGGGAAAAAAGTTGGTTTTTTTGATGAAAAAGGAATAGTTCAAGCACCAACTGGTTATAGTAGTAATTTAGAGGATATTAGTGGATTACTGTATATTTGCAGTAGCGAGTGTATTGATAAGCAAATAGACGTCCATTTTGTACCTACACTTAAATTAATAAGAAAAAATATAGTACTTGGGATCGGCTGTAGAAAAGATTTTTCGGTTGATAAAATGCATCAGACAGTATTAAGGATTCTTAAAGAGTATAACATTGACAGTAGGGCAATAAAATATATAACAACGGTGACGGTCAAAAGAGATGAGATTGCAATAGTGGAATTAGTAGATTATTTAAAGTGTAAGTTAAAAATATTTACAATAGAAGATATAAAAGCAATACAGCATAAATTTTGTGGTAGTGATTTTGTAGAGAAAACTATTGGTGCTCGCGCTGTATGTGAACCTTGCGTAGAACTTTGCGAGGCAAGGATTAAAATTAATAAAATGAAATTAGATGGTATGACGTTATGTATAGGCGAAGTATGATATAATAGAAAAGATGTTTTAAAATAAAAGAAGTATGTTACAATAGAGAAGATGTTTTAAAACAAAAAATGTACAAACATAATGAAGTATTAAAATAAGAAGGATTTCAATGAATATTTATAGAATATTATCAAGTAGACTATAAAAATAAATTTAGTATAATTATAAAAACGATTATGCAATAAGAGGAGTGTATTTATATGATAACAGAGAATAACGAAGAGATTACAATTCAAGATGCGACAGTAGAGAATAATGAAGAGGTTGTAAGTAGTGATGTAACAACAGAAAATAAAGAAGAAGTTACAATGGGAGACATGATGGAGAATACAGATGCATCTACCGTGAACATTAACAGTGGAGACATTGTACGCGGAACAGTAATTTCTGTAAATGAAAATGAAGTGCTTGTGAACATAGGATTTATGACAGATGGCGTTATACCAAAAGAAGAGTTATCAAACGAAAACGAAATAAACCCTATGGATATTGTTAAGGTTGATGATGAGATTTTTGTATACATAATGAAAGTTAATAATGGAGAAGGAAATGTACTTTTATCTAAAAAAAGAGCAGATAGTGTGAAAGTATGGGATAAATTCAAGGAAATTTTAGATGAAAATAAAACTATAGAAATAACAATTAGTGAAATAGTAAAAGGTGGAGCTACAACTTATATTGAAGGAGTTAGAGCATTTATACCTGCATCACAAATGTCAGATTCTTATATAGAAAATCTTCAAGACTTTAAAGGCAGAACTTTAGAAGTTAAAATAATAGAACTTGATAAAGCTGATAAAAAATTAGTTTTATCTAGAAGAGTAATAGAAAGAGCAGCAAATGATGTTAAAAAAGAAATAGTTTGGAATGAACTTAAAAAGGGTGAAAAGAGAAAAGGCGTTATAACTAGACTAGCTAAATTTGGTGCTTTTGTAGATTTAGGTGGCGTTGATGGTCTTATTCACGTTTCACAATTATCATGGAAAAGAGTTGAAGATCCATCAGAGGTAGTTTCAGTTGGAGAAGAAGTAGAAGTTACTGTTATAGATTTTGATAAAGAAAAGGGAAGAATATCTCTAGGACTTAAAAACGCAGAAGGAAACCCTTGGAATAATATAACAACACTATACCATTCAAATGATATAGTAGATGGAATTGTGGTAAGAATAATGGACTTTGGTGCTTTTGTACAACTTGCATCAGGAGTAGAAGGATTGGTTCATTTATCTGAAATATCAGAGGAACATATAGCAAAGGTTTCTGATGTATTAAAAGTTGGAGAAGCTGTAAAAGTTAAAGTTGGAGACATAAATGAAAAAGATAGAAGAATAAGCCTAAGCATTAAAGAAGCAGCAGATAAAAGTTATGGTGATCTTTCACAATATAATGGAGAAGATCAGGGTGGAGTAACTTTAGGAGATCTATTAGGAGACAAATTAAAGAATTTCAAATTTGAATAAAACTTATGAGGCAAAACAACTAATAGTTGTTTTGCCTCATGTACTATAAGGAGGTAGAGTATTGTTAAAGTGTGAAATTTGTGGAAACCCAGCTGATAAACATCATATAGTTTATAAAAGCCAAGGAGGGATTGAATTTCCACTTAACTTTAGATACCTTTGCACGGAGCACCATAGAGGAGTGAGCGGACCTCACAAAAACAGAAGGCTAGATTTAGAATATAAGCTGGATATGCAGAAAAAACTTGAAGCAATTTTAGTAAACGAGATGTACACTATTGATGAGTTGGTACATATACTTAATATAAATAAAGGGGTTATTATAAGACTCTTTAAGAATTATAAGATAAGTGATATAGGGTTTAGAAAAGCAGATATTATTTTTAAGCTTATGGGAAGAAAAAAATATAATGAAGAAATGTTATTAGAATTAAAATGTGAAGATTTCTAGTTTATTATGAAAGAATAAACGATATAGCAGACATACGTAATGTCTCCTATATCTTTTATTTTTAATAAATAGCTATCAATAAAAAGTTAACGATATTTCAGTAGGCGTCTAAATTACCTTCTAAGTCGTTAATATTGCAGCTTCGCAGAAGATGATTTAACTTAATTTAATAATTCCGGTAGAGTATAGTAATATTATGCCTATGGAAATTGGAGCAACGAATTTTATTATGAAGCTATATATTTTCGCAAATTTAAATGAATATAATCCATCGCTAGTAATTTCTTTAATTGCATTTTTACTGCCCCAAACCCAAGCAACGAAAATACATATCAATATTCCGCCCACAGGTAAGAAAATATTAGAGGCAACAAAATCGAAAAGATCAAAAAAGTTTTTGCCGAATATTTTAATATCGCTCCAAATCCCAAAAGATAAAGTACTTGGAATTGAGAGAGCAAAAACTGCTAAGGAAATTAAAATAGTGCATTTCTTTCTGCCAACATTGAATTGTTCTGTGCAGAAAGATACTACAACCTCTAAAAGAGAAATTGTTGAAGTTATAGCGGCGATACCTACTAAAAGAAAGAATAGTGTTTCGAAAATTGCACCAAAAGGCATAGCCTTAAATACTGCGGGAAGCGTTATGAATATTAATTCTGGACCTGCTTTTGGTTCTAGGCCATATGCAAATACTGCTGGAAAAATAACTAATCCTGCCATTAAAGCAATTACCGTATCAGCAATAGTAACTTGAATTGCCAAGGAAACAATATTAACTTTTTTATCAATATAACTTCCATAGGTAAGGATTATGCCCATACCGAGGCTTAGGGAATAGAAAGCATGTCCCAAAGCTTCTAATACTCCTTTAGTAGTTAGTTGTGAAAAATCTGGCTTAAGCAAAAATGAAACTCCTTCTGAGGCACCATCTAGGGTCAAAGATCTAAACATTAATATAACTATTATAATAAATAATAATGGCATAAAAACTTTGCTATATTTTTCAACCCCACTTTTCACTCCTAAGATTACAATGAAGGAGGAGATTGCTAAAACTAAAAAACTCCAAAATAATGGCTCTATTGGGCTACTAATAATATTTCCAAAGTAATCACTTAATTTATCAGGAGTTACAGTTATTAAATTGCCTGTAGCTGACCTACCGATGTATGAAAAAACCCATCCTGCAATTATAGAATAAAAGGACAATATTATGAATGCAGTAGAAACTGATAAAAAACCAGCTAAGTACCAGGGTTTTTTAGGCGCGATTTGCTTAAATGCTGCTACAGCATTAACTTGTGTTTTTCTTCCTAAAACAAATTCTGATATCATAACAGGAAGACCTATTAATAATATACATGCTAGGTATACTAAAATAAAGGCAGCACCTCCATTTTTGCCTGTAATATAAGGGAATTTCCATATGTTTCCTAAACCTACAGCTGAACCAGCAGCTGCTGCTAAAATACCGATTTTTGATCCGAAATTATCTCTTTTCATTATTAATCCACCTTTCTTTTGTAAAATACTTTTTAAGTTTATAATGTTTGTAAAAGTTTAATAAAAGCATAACCCCAAAGCTAAAAATATAAAAAAATGAAAATAAAAAAATCCTTCATCTCTATGAATATATTTCTATATCCATAGGGACGAAAGATTATACTTTCCGTGGTACCACCCTAATTTGTAATTTATTAAATTACCTCATTATTCAAGTCAAAGTAAATTTTTATAAAGCTCTACAAAATTAAATGATTTGCTTAACCTATAGTCATATAACGGTGACGACCGACCTCATCTACAGAATAACTCTTTGGAATTGGCACTCAGGAGTGATCATTATATACATATCTAACACTAACTTTCACCAAACGTTAGTTCTCTGTGGATAGGGTTATGGTATTTTTCTCTCCGTCTTCGTTTTAGGAAATATTATGCTTTTTTTAAACGTAATCACATTGTATATTAATAGATTGAAAATGTCAATATGCTAAATAAGATTTATTAATTTTCTTTTGAAAAGCTGCTAAGCTCTAGATAATGCTTTTTTACCGATGATTATAAGTACCAAGACAAAGACAGAAGTTAGAGCAATAGTTCCTCCTGGAGCACAGTTTATGTAGTAGGATATAACAAGTCCAAAAATTATATCAATAAAGCCGAATAGTATGGAGAAAATTAAAGTATGCTTAAAACCTTTATTTAGTTGAAGTGCCGTGGCTACAGGTAAGGCTATCATAGAGGACATAACAAGTATTCCAAGTATTCTTAGGGATACTGAAATAGTAGCCCCTACTAGTAGAGCAAAAACATAGTTGATTATCTTAACCTTTACACCTGAAACCTTAGCACCTTCTTCATCAAAAGTAATATATAATAATTCATTATATAAAGAAATTAAAGTTATTATAGAAATAATACTAAGTACAAGCATTATGTATAGATCACTTTCGGTAACAGTTAGAATACTTCCAAATAGAAAAGAATTAACATTGGCACCCGCTTTACCTGTACTTATCAAAGTTATCCCAATACCTACACTAAAAGTAAGTATAATTGCCAAAATTAATTCTGCATATTTTTTATAATAATCTCTTAAAAATTCGATAGATAAACCGCATATAGATGTAAAGATAAATGCACAAAGTATAGGGTTATACCCAAGAACTAAACCGATGGCTACTCCGGCAAATGAAGCGTGTGCCAATGTATCTCCCATCATAGAATATCTTTTGAGTACAAGAAAAACTCCAACAATTGGGAATAAAATAGAAATTAAAAGTGAAGCTATTAAGGCATTTTGCATAAAACCATATTGGAACATAAAGTGATGTTACCCCCTTTCTTCTTTTAACTTATTTTTATAATTGTCGATGGTATAAAGTATTCCATTTCCACTACTCATTTCAAAAATATCAGTTGAATTTTCTAGTGCAGCTTTTAAATTATGTTCAACAGAAACAACTGTAATACCTAGGTTTTTATTTAATCGTTTAATAATTCCATATATATCTTCCATGCTTTGAATGTCTATACCAGTAGATGGCTCATCTAAAATCAATAGCTCAGGGTCACCAATTAAACTTCTAGCAATAAAAATTTTTTGTTGTTGTCCTCCAGAGAGATTCCCAATAAGGGTATGAGTATAACTCTCCATACCTACAGCCTGTAAACTTTTTAAAATTAAATTTTTATCTTTAAGCTTTAACACTTTCCTATGGCAATTTAACATCTCATAAACTGTTATAGGAAACTGAGAATTAAAATTTTCAACCTTTTGCGCTACATATGCTATTTTTGAAGTGAAAATAACAATAGAACCACTATTAGGTTTTAATAAATTTAATATTAATTTAATTAAAGTACTCTTGGCACTACCATTTTCACCTAGTATTGAAACATAGCTACCTTTTTCAATTTTAAGATTAACGTTATCTAGTAGGTAGGATTTTAAATTTGTATATGTAAAACATAAGTTTTTTATGCAGATCATTTCGTTCCTCCTGTTTTCATCTATATATAACTATACGAAATTAATTAGTACAATAGACACTGAAAATTGTACCAACAATCAGTATACACCTAAATGCGAATAATTTGCAACAACTCTCTTGATATTATTGACAAAAAACTATATAAATACCTCTTATAAATAATTATATATCTGGTAAAACTGTATATGTTGATACTTAATTCTTAATTTATTAATATATTAGCATATTTAATATTGGTTGAGTATCTACAAATAAAAATACATGTTTTTATGTATTTAATTTACTAAGAAAGGTAGTGTTATTATGGATATGGATAAAAAAAGCTCAGCTCATATGATTAGTAGAGTAGTGAAGGATAATCAAGGAGAAATTACAGCCTATGAATTTGAAAATGGAGAAATAGTTTCAAAAGAACAAGGTGTCTTGCTTGCTAAGCAAGGGAATGTTAGTGGAGTTTCTGTTTCAACTTCAAAAAGAGGAGAAGAATTCTTGAAAAGCCTACCTGATGGTGATAAAACCAATAACTTGGACAGTTTGCCAATCATAGATGAAAATGAAATCTATTAATATTGAAAGCAGGGACACTTTGTGTCTCTGTTTTTTTTAGCTTAAATTATTGATTAAGCGGGGACAGGTAAGAACTAATTGGCATTGTGTCTCTCGATTAGACGGGGACAGGTAACAACTAATGGTATTGTCTTTCTCGATTAGGGGGGGGACAGGTAACAACTAATTGGCATTGTCTTTCTTGATTAGGGGGGGACAGGTAACAACTAATGGTATTGTCTTTCTCGATTAAGCGGGGACAGGTAAAAACTAATGGTATTGTCTTTCTTGATTAGGCGGGGACAGGTAACAACTAATAAATATTCTCTTAATTGCCGATTTTTCTTGAAAAAACCTTTACTTTGAAATATTATGGAGGAGTGCTTAGACAGATTCAGAGCATATGTGATAAACTTAGATGAACAGGGGGAATAAACAAATGGAACTTCTAAAAGATACCTTAAATTTAATTGAACCACTAAATAAAGAAGCTATGAAAAAGGCTTGGGATAGACTTGATAGTTTGTCTAAACCTATAGGGAGTCTTGGTGAAATAGAGAGCATTATAGCCAAGATGGCAGGGATTACAGGATCAGTACATAATAAAATTAATAAAAAGAATGTTGTTATAATGTGTAGTGATAATGGAGTTGTAGAAGAGGGCGTGTCTAATTGCCCTAAAAGTGTAACGGCTACAGTTACTAATAATTTCACTAAAGAAATTACAGGTGTATATGTTTTATCAAAATTTGCTCAAAGTGATATTACAGTTGTAGATATAGGAGTTGATGCAGATTTTAACAATCCTAAAATCATAAATAAAAAAATTGCATACGGCACCATGAACATGATGAAAGGCCCTGCAATGACTAGGAAGCAGACAATTAAAGCTATAGAAGTTGGAATCGATACAATTGATGATTTAGTAGGCAAGGGGTATGATTTGTTTGGAACAGGTGAAATGGGTGTAGGAAATACTGCTACAAGTGCAGCAATTCTTGGCGTTTTTTCTGGACTTGAAGTAGATATGACAGTGGGCAAAGGTTCGGGAATTACAGAGGAACAATTTATTAATAAAAAATTAGTAATTAAAAAAGCTATTGAAGTAAATAAACCAGATAAAAATGATGTTATTGATGTGCTTTCAAAAGTGGGTGGATTCGATATTGCAGGATTATGTGGGTGTTTCCTATCAGCTGCAAAAAATAGAGTACCTATAGTTATTGATGGCTTTATAGCCTCAGCAGCAGCTTTGTGTGCTTATAAACTAAATCCCTTAGTTAAGGGATACATATTTGCATCTCACTTATCTGCGGAACCTGGAGCAACTTATATAATGAAAGAAATAGGGTTAGAGCCAATGCTTAATTTGAATATGAGACTCGGTGAAGGTTCAGGATGTCCTCTTGCTTTTAATATAATTGAGGCGGCCCTTTACACAATGAATAATATGGGGACATTCGAAGATGCGACACTTGATAGCAAAAAGTACATAGATATTAGGGAAAAATAACGCATTTCAAGATTTGGGCGAGAGGTGCCATAAAGGAGAATTTATGAATATTTATTTGTTAAGGCATGGTCAAACCGAAGAAAATAGAAAAGGTTCTTATTATGGTAATTTAGATATTAGTTTAAATAAAATTGGCATAGGGCAAGGCAATAAAGCTAAAGATTTATTTAATGACATAAAATTAGATAGGGTATATGTTAGTGATAAAAAAAGAACTTTGGAAATGGCTAAATTAGTTTTAGGACAACAGTCAATTGGAGTTATTCGAGATAATAGAATAAATGAAACTAATTTTGGAGATTTTGAAGGGAAAACCTACGAACAACTTAAAGATCTTTACCCCAAAGAATGTATTTGTTGGCAAGAGAATTGGAAGGAATTTGTGCCACCTAATGGAGAAAGTTATATTCAGCTATGTGAAAGGATTAAGAGCTTTATGGATGATATTAAAAAGTTAGAATGCGATAATATTTTAATATCCGCTCATTCGGGTGTTATAAGAGCTATATATTGTTATGTTATGAATGAAAACATAGATTTATTTTGGAAGTTTGGTTGTAAAAATGGAGATATAAGCGTTATAAAATATGAATATGGTAATTTATATATTGATGCCATTATTCATCATGAATAATATATTATTAATAATGAATATCTAAGAAAGAGGTGAGGTTTGCAATGGTAAGTCTTTGCAAGCAAATAATATGAGAGAATATTTAAACGATTTTTTACTGTTTTTTCAGTTTTTTACACGGATACCTATAAATAAAAATTTGCACTGTGAGAAAGAAAATTTTAGGCGTGGATCCATATTTTTTCCTGTGGTAGGATTATTTATAGGGATTGTTCAGTGGTTAGTTTATTACATATTAATAAAAGTACTACCAGTAAATATTACAGCAGTATTTGTAGTTACTATACCATTAGTTATTACTGGAGGCTTACATATAGATGGACTGGGTGACACCTGCGATGGGTTCTTTTCACTAAAAGGTGACAAAGATAAAATAATAGAAGTTATGAAGGATAGCAGAGTAGGTACTTATGCCACTATTGCTATAGTATTCGATATGTTAGTACGATATGCAGCGGTAAGTACTATCATAGAAATGAATTTACCACTTATATTAATTGCAACTCCAATAATTGCAAGATTTACCGTGGTGTTTATCTCTTTTATTGGGAAAAATGCTAAAGAAACAGGCTCAGGTAATATATTTATTGGTAATATTGATGTGAAAAGAATGGTAATTACGAGTATTATAACTATTACACTGGGAACGTTATTAATAGGATTTAATAAAAACATGATATTGATAGTTTCAGCGTTAATTCTAAGCTTCTTGTTTAATAAGTTTTGTGAAAGTAAAATTACTGGACTTACAGGTGATAGCTTAGGTGCTAATAATGAGCTAGTAGAAATTTTAACTATGATTTTATTTATAGCTATGGTCTAAGCGTTAAGCCTAAACGGGATGCAGGGGGGACGGTTAACAATTAATTAATTTATATTTTGGTACATGCTATTTAAGAAGGCTTGTACCTTTTTATTTGTATATGGATAATTGTTTCGGTTAATTTAAGGAATATATAGGTAAAAGGTTGTATTTATGTATGCTTGTCTAATTTTACTGAATTTAAAATAGTTAGTAATATTTTTTTAAATTTTTACATTTATATCAAGAGATTAATAAATTATTTTATTTTAAGCATGACATTTAATAAAATCTCCAATAATATTTTCATATTTCTTGTTTGATCCAATTAAGTCTATACCGATAGTACATAATTTTGATACTCTAGCAGGCGTAATATTTCCAAGTATGCCACATATATCACTAGATTTAAAATTGCAAAGACTTCTCATTAAAACGACTGTTAAAGCCTTTGCTAGTACAATGTTTCTATTGTACTTTATAGAAATCATAGCCTTTGGCATATTCATCTTTGATGTTACGAATTCTAATATATCTTCTGGTTTAAAGTTTCTTATAATTATTTTTCTTTCACTTTTATAATCTGTTTTTTCATTTTCAAATTCAATATCTTCATTTAGTTTTTCTTCATTGCTTTTAAACACGAGGTTATAATAATCTTTTCTTGCAGTTTTAAGGTTATCTCCAAAAAGACTCATAATAAATCCATAATCAACTAATTTAAAAGTATCATGTCTTTTCCCTAAGAATGTAGACAGGCTAGAAAAAGCATATTTCTCAGGGCAAGTTTTATATTCACTCATGTCAGTAGGATTATTGTGTATGTATAAAGATAAAGTCTTCAAATACCTCTCATTATTAACGATTTTGCTCTTAAATCTATCTTTAAAAAGATGCCCATCCCTTTCATATTTTTTATTAAAGTACATCGCATAAGAAAAATTTATTCCATGCATTACTTTTGAAATATCTGCCCCATTAGCATCAACTATTAAATGTGAATGGTTATCCATAAGACAGTACCCATAAATTTTTATATTGTAAAGTTCTTTATATTTTTTTACAAGTAATAAATATTTTTTCTTATCTTCATCATCCCTAAATAAACTTACTTCTGTGATACTTTTGCACATAACATGGAATATAGCGTCATCTGCTTTTACTCTTGCATTTCTTGGCATAGAAAGCACCTCTCATTATAAACTTTTGTTTAAAATATTGCCTATGAGGCGATAGGATATTCATATTTTTAAGCTATAGTTCAAAAGTTGTTACCTGTCCCCTATTATTCTTACTACTATTTAAAGGTCATTACCTGTCCCCAACTATTCCAACCATACATTTGATTACTCAGAAGTTGTTAACTGTCCCCAATTATCTCAAGCTATAACCGTACCCAATTATTCATTTCAATATTGACAGTATGGTTTAAATATAATACACTAGAATTAGAATTGAATAGAATTTTAGGTGCCTTGTAATAGGTGAAAAGGGAATGCGGTTTAAATCCGCAGCAGCCCCCGCTACTGTAATTGAGAAATCAAAAGCCAGGAGACCTGCCTAAATGATGTTAACAAAGCTTTCGGAGGGAAAGAACTTTTTAATATGTTAATTTTATTATGAATTAATTAAAAAGTAGTCGCTATCTAAAGTGAGCTACTTTTTTTGTATTTTATAAAGTATTATAAGCAAAGATTGTGAAAGATTTTCAAAAAAAATAGTAAGGTGGATGAACACGATGAAGAAGGCAATTTTAGTTGTAAGTTTCGGAACAACACATGAAGATACAAGGAAAGTAACTATTGATGCAATAGAAGAAGAAATAAAAAATACATTTGTAGATTACGATATAAAAAGCGCATTTACCTCACATGTTATTCTTAAGGTGCTTAAAAATAGGGATAATATTCTTGTAGATACTCCAGAGGACGCTTTGGAAAAGTTGAAAAATGAAGGATATAATGAGGTAATCGTTCAGCCGTTACATGTTATTCCTGGAGTGGAGTTTGATTATATAAATAATGTAGTTAATAGATATAAAAAGTCTAAAGCTTTTGAAAATATTGTGGTAGGAAGACCTCTCATATGTTTTAAGGGAGAAGAGGAAGGCGTACCAGATGACTACTCGATAATGGTGGATGCTCTATCAAAGCAATTGCCAAAGAATGAAACAGTAATTTTAATGGGTCATGGTACAAACCATATTGCAAATGCAGTATATTGTTGCTTTGAAAGCGTTTTAAGGGATAGAGGTTTTCAAAATATTCATGTAGCAACAGTGGAAGGGTATCCTACTTTGGATAGAGTAATACCTAATGTTATTGCAAAGGGAGTAAGTGAAGTTACTCTAATGCCACTAATGCTAGTAGCAGGGGATCATGCTAAAAATGATATGGCTGGAGACTCTAAAGATTCTTGGAAGAATATTTTAGAAGCAGAAGGCTTTAAAGTGAAAATATATCTACATGGAATAGGCGAAAATATTGGTGTTCAAGATATTTATATTCAGCATATTGTGGATGTAATTAATGAAAATTTTATGGATGTGGGAAAAACACATAAGGGTAATTAATATTCTGCGGCTCTAACGCTAGAGCAAAGTTACCTGTAAACGAATTTATAGCTAGAGCGGAGTTGTCAGTAGAAAGGGTGATATTCAATGATACATGGTGGAGATATTTATACTAATGGATCACTTAAGGGACGGGAATTAATAGATTATAGTTCAAATATAAATCCATTAGGGGTTCCGAGTAGCTTCATTGATAATCTCGGTGAAGCGGTAAATGCATTAACAAGATATCCAGATATTCAATATAGGGAAGTGTTAAAAGGCTTAAGAGAATACATTAATTGCCCTGAGGAGTATTTTGTTTTAGGAAATGGGGCAGCAGAAATAATTGACTTAGTTATATCGTGTCATAAAAGTTTACTAATTGTGGTACCTTCTTTTGTAGAGTACGAAATTGATGCTAAAAAGTGGGGTTGTGATATAGAGTACTCATACCTAAAGGTAAAGATAAATGAGGACAACTTGTTAAATAATGAATATGATCAGCTTTCCTATGATTATGAAGATATACTAAATAAATTACAAAAGGTAGAAGCTTTAGTTTTAGGGAATCCCAATAATCCTAATGGTAATATTATTGATAAAGGTGAGTTTCAAAAAATTCTTGATTACTGTGAGAATAACAACAAAGTTATAATAATAGATGAGGCTTTCATTGAATTTACGGGAGACACTCAGCACAGCTATTCAGAAGAAGTTAAAAATTACAAATGTTTATTTATAATAAGAGCACTAACTAAATTTTTTGCCATGCCTGGTATAAGGTTTGGATATGGAATAAGTAGTAACAGTGATTTAATAAGAAATATTAAACAAAAGCAGAACCCATGGAACATAAATTGTTTTGCAGAAGTCGCTACACGCCGTGTATTAAAAGATATTGAATATATTGAAAAAAGCAAAGAATGGATAAGAGAAGAAAGACCCAGATTCCTAAAGTCACTTAAAAGTATTTCCTTTATAGATAAAGTATTTTTAACACACGGAAATTATGTACTATGCAAATTAAATGGATTTACCTTTGAAAAAGGACTAGCCTTTGAAAAAGGAATGACCTCAGAGAAGCTTTACCAGCTATGCCTAGCTGAGGGTTTTGTTATAAGAAAAGCAGACAATTTTAGGGGATTAGATAATCAGTATATAAGGCTCGCTATTAAAGATAAGAGCAGTAATGAAAAGTTGATGGTGGTGCTCGAAAAACTAGGGAAAAACTGGGGGAACTCGGGGACGGTTAACAACTAATTGAACTTTAGTTGAAAGTTAAAGTTGGGGACAGGTAGCAACTAATTGAACTAACTTAAGTTATAAGTTAAAAAGCGAAAGGTGGGGACAGGTAGCAACCAATTGAACTTAGGTTAAAAGTGGGGGACAGGTAACAACCAACTAATCTCAAGTAAAACTCAGCTAGCAAAGGATGTGAATAGTATAAATGAAGAGTATACTTATAGCTTCAAATTCCAGTGGTGGTGGTAAAACAACAGTAACACTTGGAATTATGAAAGTATTAAAAAATAGAGGCTTCGATGTACAGGGTTATAAAGTAGGACCTGATTATATAGATCCAGCTTTTCATACAAAGATAACGGGTAAAGATTCAAGAAATTTGGACTTATATCTTATGGGCGAGGCAGGGGTTAAGGCAAGTTTTTCTAGAGGGCGTGGAGACTTAGGAGTAGTTGAAGGTGTAATGGGCTTATATGATGGAAAAGGTATAGATACATCTTATTCGACTTTTCACCTATCTAAGGTTTTAGATTTGCCTATTATACTTGTATTGTCACCAAAGGCTCAGGTAGCAACCCTTTGTGCGGAAATCAATGGAATAGTGAATTTTAAAGATGCAAATATAAAGGGCATAATACTAAACAACATAACAGAAAGTTATTATAATTTACTTAAAGCCACTATTAATAAAAACTGTAACTTGAAGGTTTTAGGGTATCTTCCGAAAGATGAGAGATTAAGCTTAAAAAGTAGGCATTTAGGATTAATTCAAAGTAGTGAGATAGACGATTTGGAGGAAAAAATTGAAATTTGTGCGCAATTATTAGAAAAGCATTTAGATATGGACTTATTATTAGAACAATTTAAAAAAAGTGAAAAGTATGTAGATAATTTTCATGTGGAATCCAAGGGGAAAAGAATAGCTGTAGCCTATGACAAAGCTTTTAGTTTTTATTATAAAGAGAATTTAGAACTTTTACAGGAAATGGGACAGGTTATATACTTCAGTCCGCTTGTTGATAAAAAGTTGCCAAGTAATATTGATTTTCTCTATATAGGTGGCGGGTACCCAGAGGTATTTATAGAGGAGTTATCCAAAAACACATCTATGATGGACAGTATAAAAAAAGCTCTCAATAATGGACTTCACTGTTATGCCGAATGTGGGGGATTAATGTATCTCACTCAAGGGGAAAAAATGCAAGGTGAAGAACAAATATCACATAATACAGTAGGATTTTTTGAAGGTGATTATACATTAACAAAAAAACTTCAGAATTTTGGATATGCAGAAATCAAGGTAGAGGTAGAAAATAATATTTTACAAAAAGATATGAGTATAAACTGTCATGAGTTTCATAAATCAACTGTTAATTTATCGGAAGAAAAGATATTTAAACTTTCTAAAAAGGTTTATGATGGTAGCCAGAAAGATTGGGAATGCGGATATGCAAAGAAAAATACATTAGCAGTCTATGGACATGTTCACTTTTTCGGAAACTTACAGTGGTTTAGGGGGATTTTTAAATAGTAAGGGGCACCTGGGTGAGGCTCACATTGGTGAGAGTTAATAATTAAATAATTAATTAGTTGTTAACTGTCCCCGCTTATAGTAGTGGTTATACTTAAAAGAATCTTAACACCTTACACACGAGATATAAAAAGGAGATTAAAAAATGGATTATATAAAAATTCCTATGGATATAGAAAAGAAAAGCTTTGAGATTATTGGAGAAGAGATGGGAGAACATAATTTCTCGGATAGAGAGCTTTCAATAATTAAAAGAGTAATACATACTACAGCAGATTTTGATTACAAAAATATAGTGTACATTAGGGATGGCGCTATTGAAGAAGCTACAGCATTACTTAAAAAGGGAATAACCATTTACACCGATACAAAAATGGCATTGGCTGGTATAAATAAAAAGGCTCTTAAAGATTTGAATTGTGAGGCTTTATGTTATGTAAGCGATGAAAATGTTGCAGTAATTGCAAAGCAAAGGCAAATAACTCGTTCTATGGCAGCAGTTGAGAAAGCAGTAGAAGATGGAGTGGAATTCTTCGTATTTGGTAATGCACCTACAGCATTGTTTAGATTAAAGGAACTGATTCAAGAAGGAAAATGCAATGCTAAATTTATATTAGCAGCGCCTATTGGTTTTGTTGGAGCAGCAGAATCTAAGATTGAAATTGAAAAATTAGACCTTCCAATGATTACAGTAAGAGGAAGAAAAGGTGGAAGCACAGTAGCGGCATCTATATTAAACGCACTAATGTATATGATAGTAGATAGGGGTTAGTAATTTACATAGATATTCTTAATGTTATGGTTATTATAATACCAAATATAATGAGGGGAGGAGATAACATATGGATGATATAATAATCTATGGATTGGTACTTTATATGTTATTACTTACAAGTAAAATTGATTCACTGCAAAAATACGTGAATCGTATGAACTCAAACTTAATTAAGATCGCGAAGCAGGTTGGAGTACCTGTGCCTCCTTTAGATGATGAGTTAAGAATCCTTATTAA
Source organism: Clostridium sp. (assembly GCA_047624165.1). Taxonomy (GTDB): domain Bacteria; phylum Bacillota; class Clostridia; order Clostridiales; family Clostridiaceae; genus Clostridium_AD. The sequence goes on from JBLHPD010000032.1 coordinate 22,690, forward strand.
AGAAGGAAAAAAAATTCCTGCAATAAAACAATTAAGAAAGGCTACTGGGCTTGGATTAAAGGAAGCCAAAGAGTATGTAGATAATTTATAAAACTTCATAGGGGGTACTTATTATGCTGAATTTATATATAAGTAGTAATGGTAAGAAACTTCGATGTGGCTATACTACAGGATCCTGCGCAGCTGGGGCAGCAAAAGCGGCCACACAAATTTTATTTTATGATACTGAATTAGATGAGATAAGGATAGATACTCCAAAAGGTATAGAATTATTTATTCCCATAGTAAAAGTTGTACGGGGAGAAAACTTTGTTGAGTGTTGTATTATAAAAGATGGAGGAGACGACCCTGATGCAACTAATGGCATGGAAATCTGGGCAAGGGCTGAGAAATCAGAACAAGGATATACATTAAAAGGTGGACAAGGCGTTGGAATTGTTAGAGGAGAGGGATTGTACGTACCTAAAGGGGAATGGGCAATAAACCCTGTACCTAGAAAAATGATAGAGAAAGAAGTAAAAGAGGTGCTACCAAAGGACGCTGGAATTGCAATAACTATATTTGTACCAAAGGGGGAAGAAGTAGCCAAGAAAACATTTAATCCTAGACTAGGCATTGAGGGGGGTATATCAATACTTGGAACTACAGGCATTGTAACGCCAATGTCAGAGGAAGCTCTCACAGAATCTATACACATAGAAATATGTCAGAAGTTAGCCGCAGGGCATAAAGATCTCACCTTGGTTTTTGGTAATATGGGAGAGGATATGGCGAAGCAGGTAGGTCTTAAAACTGATAATACAGTGATGATTTCAAACTATATAGGATTTGCGCTAAACAGTTGTATGGAGAAAAATATAGAGAAAATTATTCTAGTTGGACATATAGGAAAGGCGTGCAAAATAGCAGCAGGCTGTTTCCAAACTCATAGTAGAGTATGTGATGTGAGACTTGAGGTATTAGCTCTAGAACTAGCATTAGTGGGAGCACCAACAGATCTTATCACCAAAGTGTATAAGGAAAAAACTACTGAGGGAGCAATAAAGTTATTAGGCGAAGATTATAAGGAGATATATATAAATATTGCAAATAAAATAAAGCAAAGATTATTCAAGTACACTTATGATACAATTCCAGCAGAGGTTGTTATGTTTTCGATGAATAAGGGAATTCTTTGTGACACAAGAGAAAATAAGGCGGGGACAGGTAAGAACTAATTGATGAATAATGGAATAAGGCGGGGACAGGTAACAACTAATGATTGATAACTAGCTGAAGAATAAGCTGGGAGAGTTAACAACTAAAATAAGTTGGGGACAGTTAAAAACTAATAATAATTAAGAAATAATGAAAGGTAACAGAATATATGGTTTATATAGTGGGCATAGGGCCTGGTGATCCTAAATATATTATTCCTTTGGCATTAGAGACTATGGAAAAAGCTGATGTAATCATAGGGTTTGAGAGAGCTTCAATGAGTATACCTAAGATTAACGTCGATAAGATAATAGTAAAAACATTAAAAGATATTATGGATTTTATAACGAAAAACGTGGGAAAAAATATTGCCATAATAGCATCAGGTGATCCATGTTTTTATGGTATATCAAACTACATAAAGAATAATTTTAAAGGCGAAATAGAAATAGTACCTGGCATAAGTTCTTTTCAATACTTAATGTGCAAGCTCCAAAAGCCATGGCAAAACGCTTATTTAGGCAGTATGCATGGAAGGCAGGAAGAATTTGTAAAAGTTGCAGGCAGGCCGGGAGTATCTGTGTGGCTTACTGATAAAAGTAATTCCCCACAAGCATTATGTAAAAAACTATACGAGAATAATATTAAAGCTACAGTATATGTGGGTGAAGAATTATCATACGAGGATGAAAGAATAATAAAAGGCACAGTGGAAGAAATTAAGGATAAAACCTTCAATGATCTCAGTGTGGTTGTTATAGAAAATAAGAATTAAGTAAAGCACATAAAATGCAATAGGCTAGAATATGAAGATCTGGAATAGGTTAGATTATACCAGGCTAAATTAGTATACTGAATTATTGTTTATTTGTTTGTGCTAATTAGATATGGAGGATTAAACATGGCAAAATTATATGGTGTAGGGGTAGGACCTGGAGATAAGGAACTACTTACAATAAAGGCGATAAAAACCATTCAAAAATGTGATGTAATAGTAGTGCCCAGTGCTAAAAATGGAGGCAAAAGCATAGCCCATGAAATAGCAGAAGAATATATTAATAAGAATTCTGAAGTATTGGTTAAACATTTTCCAATGGGGGGAGAAGAGCAAGAAGCTAAAATATATGAAGCATTCAAAGCTATTGAGGAAAAGCTAAAAGCTGGGAAGGATGTGGCTTTCTTAACTATAGGAGACCCGTTTGTATTCAGTACATACATATATCTTTTAAATTACATAAAGGAAAGCGGATATGAAGTTGAAACAGTTCCAGGCATAACCTCATTTTGCGCCGCTGCCAGCATTGCTAATGAGTATTTAGTAATTGGTAACGAACCACTTTTAATACTTCCAGCATCTAGACTTGATTCTATAAAAGATGAAAAATTCTTAGTAATTATGAAGGTTTATAGAGTAGAAGAGGAAGTTTTAAACCATCTAGAAGCATTGGGATATACATATGTATATATTAAAAAGGCAGGTAGAGAGGGACAAGAAGTCCTAAGGAAACGCGAAGATATACTAAAACATAAAGAATACATGAGTTTAATAATCGCAAAGAAAGAATAAAGAGGCTTGAAAAAGCAGAGATAAGTTGGGGACAGGTAATAATTAATTGATTGAAACAGGAAGATAAGTTGGGGACAGGTAACAACTAATCGAGTTAATTGAAGATAATAAGTCGAAAGATAGGTCAAGAGGTAGGGACAGGTAACAACTTAATCGACAATAAATAATAAGGAATAGGTGAATTTTATGATATATTTTATAGGTGCAGGACCAGGAGACGTTGATTTAATAACAGTTAAGGGAAGAAATATATTATCTAGTGCGGATGTAGTTATATATGCGGGATCTCTTGTAAGCCCTGAGCATATGAGCTTTTGCAAGAAAGGTGCAGTAGTTCACAATTCAGCTTCCATGACCCTGGAAGAAGTTATAGAGGTTATGAAAAAGGCAGCTAGTGAAAATAAAAATGTAGTAAGATTACATACCGGAGACCCAGCTATATACGGGGCTATAAAAGAGCAAATGGATGAGCTAGATAAGTTTGACATAGATTATTCAATAGTGCCAGGAGTAAGTTCATTTTCAGCAGCAGCCTCTGTTATAAAAAAAGAATTTACTCTTCCAAGTGTGACTCAAACTTTAATTTTAACAAGAGTCGAAGGAAGAACGCCTGTACCAGAAACTGAGGATTTAGAAAAGCTTGCGTCTATTGGAGCATCTATGGCTATCTTTTTATCTATAAGTATGATTGATAAGGTAGTTGCAAAGCTTAAATCAGGATACGGAAGAAATGTTCCAATTGCTGTTATTGAAAGAGCTACTTGGGCGGATGAAAGAGCAATTATTGGAACTTTAGATGATATAGCAGAGAAGGTAAAAGCAGCTAAAATAACAAAATGTGCACAAATTCTTGTAGGTGACTTTATAGATTGTGAATATGAAAAAAGCCTTTTGTATGATAAGACATTTACGCATATGTTTCGCGAAGGGATAAAATAGATAATAGATAGCAGAGGAAGAAATAGATAGATAGTGAAGGAGAAGTTAAATTGGGAAAATTATATGTAATAGGAATAGGACCAGGTGGACTTAAACATATGACAATAAGAGCTAAGGAAGCCATTGAAGAGAGCGATATAGTTGTAGGCTATAACAAATATATAGATATGATAAAACCATTATTGGAAGGTAAAGAAATATTCTCTACAGGTATGAAGGGAGAAGAAGCTAGGTGTCAAAAGGCACTAGAGCTTTGCCGGGATAAGATAGTTAGTGTAGTAAGTACTGGTGATTCTGGGATTTATGGAATGGCTGGCTTAATACTTCAGCTTCGAGTAGATGAGGAAGTTGAAGTTATACCAGGAGTTACAGCATCGTCTGCTGCAGCTTCAGTGCTTGGAGCACCTTTAATGCATGATAGTTGTAACATAAGCTTAAGCGATTTAATGACACCATATGAATTAATTAAAAAAAGAGTAGACCTAGCCGCAGAAGGCGATTTCGTAATTTCATTATATAACCCTAAAAGCAAAGGTAGACCTAACTATTTAAGAGAAAATATAGATATAATAAGAAAACATAGAGCAGGAACTGTGCCAATAGCTGTAGTTAAAAATGCGCTTCGAGATGGACAAGAAGTAAGCATATCTACATTAGATACTTTTGATGAAAATATAGTTGATATGCTTTCAATTGTTATAATTGGAAACAGTCAAAGTTATGTAAAAGATGGCAAGTTTGTAACACCAAGAGGTTACAAGGTTTAGAAAATCAAGGATAAATGGAGGGACAGGTAACAACTTTTAAGCTTTTAGCCAACGAGTAATTGTGGGACAAGTAATAAATTCTAGCAATAAAGTTGAATTAGTTGTTAACTGTCCCCAACTAAATCAAAGTTGTTAACTGTCCCCAACAATTCCCCAACTATTTAAGTAGGAAGTGAAAAATATGATAGGTTTAATTGTAGGTACTTCAGAAGGGAAAAATATTCTTTCGGGATTAAATGAGTTTACAGAGGATATTTTTATATCAACAGCAACTGCTTATGGGGCAGAGCTTTTAAAAGATTATAAATATAAAATTTTCAATGAGAAACCATTAGATCTCGAAGGGCTGATGGAGGTCATTAAAGAACATGATATAAAAACATTAATTGATGCATCCCACCCATATGCGCTAGAAATCACTAAAAATGCAATGGAAGCATGTAAAAGCTGTGGCGTACAATATGTAAGATATGAGAGGCCTTCAGTAGTAGAAAAGTTTAAGGGAAACAAAAATGTTATTGTTGTAGAAGATTATTACAGCCTTTATCCATATCTTAAAAAAATAGAAGGCACTATTTTAAATACCACAGGTAGCCGGAATATAGATAAAATTTTAAATTTAAACTTAGAGAATAGAGTGATACATAGAGTGTTACCTTCTGTAAAGGTTCTAGAAGAAATTTTGGAACTAGGGATAAAAGTTGAGGACATAGTAGCAATGAAGGGACCTATAGGCTATGAATTAAATTGTGGATTTATTAAAGAATACGAGGCTAAAGCAATCCTCATGAAAGATAGCGGAGTTCAAGGTGGAACCGACCATAAAATAAAAGCAGCTATAGATAATAATATACCGGCATTTATTATAGGGAGAAAACCTATGGATTATTCAGAGGTTTTTTACAGTGAGGTAGAACTCGTGAAATATATTTCAGGTTTAATAAATTAATTTTCAGTTAGCATAGTAGCATAAACAAATAAGTAGTAAAAAACGAATAATTATATTTGCATTTAAGTAAATATAATTATTCCTTTTTAATAGGTAGTACAGCATGCATAGTAATTACAATGAGTAAGTATTTGCGTGAAAAATTATGTACCACGAGTTGCCATAGAGTGTACCCAACCAGAACCCCCTTAGCGTATCAACTAGCTAAGGGGGTTTATTCTTATGTACATTTGAGTTATTAGCTGGCCCTGCACAACAAAGTGCTTAACTGTCCCCACCTTTTTAGCTGTTTCTACACAACAAAGTACTTAACTGTCCCCACCTTTTTAGCTGTCCCTGCACAACAAAGTACTTAACTGTCCCCACCTTTTTAGCTTTCCCTGCACAACAAAGTGCTTAACTGTCCCCACCTTTTTAGCTGTCCCCAATAATTAAATAATAATTAAAGTTAAATTAGTTGTTAACCGTCCCCGCATTTGACCACATTTATTCCCGAATTTGTGTATATTTGCATGTATCACTATTGATACATACAAATTATAGTGATACAATGCTAATATATAATGTAATATAGGAGGGACTAATTTGGATAAGATAGCGTTGATTACAGACACTACAAGCGATTTAAATAGAGAAGCCGTAGATAAATACAATATAAATGTATTGCCATTTAGGATTATCTATTCTGATAGAGAGTATTTAGACAATGTAGATATCACATCACAAGAAGTATATAGCAACATGGAAAAAGAAGTTCCTACATCCTCTTTGCCATCAATGAAGGATATGGAGGAGCTGTTTTTGAGATTAGAAGAGCAGGGATACACTCATGCTATAGCAGTAACGCTGTCCACTGGGTTATCAGGTATATTTAATGCCATGAAACTTATAAGCGAAAATCATCCGAGTATTATTACCCACGTATGTGATTCACAATCTATAGCTCTAGGCGAAGGATTAATAGTAACAGAATGTGGAAAGCTTATACAAGAGGGAAAGAGTTTTGAAGAAGTTGTAGAAGCTATTCCATTTATTAAAAAAAGAATCCATCTATACTTTCTAGTAGGCACTCTAGAGTACTTAAAAAGAGGTGGAAGAATAGGAAAAGTTTCAGGTACAATAGCGGAGCTTTTAAACATTAAACCTATAATCGCCATAGATACAGATGGTAAGTATCTTACCTGTGAAAAGGTAAGAGGCAGAAAGCAATCTCTTAATAAACTTATTGAGCTTACGAATAATATTTTAGATAAAAAGAAATGTAAAGTTTATATAGTTCACGGTGAAGCTTACGACGAGGCTAAAAAAGTAATGGAAATTATCAGCAAACATCCAAACGTTATTTCCATAGAATTCGGAGGATATATAAGCCCTGTATCAGGAGTTCATAGTGGACCAGGGTTAGTAGGAATGGTTTGTATAGAGGAACCTTAGATAATAATGACTAATATGTTGAATGAAGAAAGTGAGATAGACATTAGGGCCCAGGAAAAGAGGCTATATGAAGAATATAAGAAAAAACTTTTAGAACTACGAAAAGTTCAAAAGGAAAAGGAAGCAGTGGGGCAAGTATTTACAAAAGGATTACTACCACTTTACGTGCTATATATTCTAAGTTTAGGCGAGACTAATGGAAACGATATATCTCACAAAATTGGCGCACGAACGAATGGTCTTTGGATTCCTAGTACAGGTGGAATATATCCTCTTTTAAAGAAGTTAGAAAAGGAAAAATTAGTTGTTGGAGAGTGGAATAATTCTAAGAAAGCACAGAAAATTTATAAAATTACGGTCGAGGGCAGACAACAATTAGAAAATAAAAAATACTTATTACAAGATAAAATTGAAGAAGCTTTAGAAGTATTTAAAATAATTTATAGTGATTTATACAATTAAAATATTATAACATAA
>JBLHPD010000033.1:0-29838 GCA_047624165.1 Clostridium sp.
AAAAAATGGCAATGGTTTCAAGTAGTGCTTATTGGTTAAAGAACTAAAAGGGGATGAGTTAATGGAAATTAAACAATTCAAAGTAATATCTACGGCTCAGAGGAAGGAGTTATATAATTTTATTAAAAGTACGGATTTAACTTATAGCAAGACCTATATAGAAATGATTAAAAAATATGAAAGTGATATTTTTAATGACGGAAATGGTATTTTTGTACTATTTAATAATGGGAAAATTAAAGGAAGCATAGCTGTAATAACAAAGGAAATTAGCATTAAGGGGGAGGCATATGTTACAGATATCTATATTGAAAATGAAAATGCAGAAATAACTTTAGGTTATTCCATGGAAAGGGTAGTTGAATACTGCAATTTGTTTAGGACGGAAAGTATAAAAATTGGAATTCGTGAAAGCGAAACACATCTTATCCAATATATTAATAAATTGGAATTCTCCCATATTTATGATGCAGTAATTATGAGATATATAATTGACAAAAATACTGCTTTAAAAGGAAACAAAGAAATGGAACTGCTACCTCTTTCTATTTTAAACTCACATGAATATGTGAATATTCAAAATGAAGCTTTTAAGAATAGTCCTAACGGATGTACTGTAGATGAGGCTGAGGTTAAGGATTATATAATTAAATACGCTAACGATGATGATTTAATTGGAATTTGCTTTGCCCAAAAGAAGCCATGTGGGATATACGAACTTTCAATAGATGAGAATATAGGATGGATTGATACTCTAGGGATTCAGCCTATTTATCAAAAAAAAGGGTTAGGAAGCGCATTAATATCAAAATGTATTGAAAAGTTATTTGATAAAAATTTAGACGAAATTAAACTGTTAGTGATTACATCTAATGAAGTTGCAATGAATATGTATAAAGAGAATGGGTTTGAGGAGGAAAAAATATTTTCTTACTGGTTTGAAAAAAAATTCAGAAAGAATGGAGATGAAGTAAATACTGTAAAAATATGATTGGAAAATAAGGTATATAATGTGTATAATTATAATTAAGGCATTTGTGTCAAAAATGTAATTATTTTAAATGAGAAAGGAAGTGTAATATGTCACAGTGGTGGGGTAGTATTGGAGATTTTGAAAGAATATTTTGGGTATTTGCATTCCCGTCCACAACAGCATTTATTTTACAGATGATTATGACCTTTATAGGACTAGATGGTCATGAAGATTTAATTAGTGATACTGCAGATTCGATGCAGGATATACCCCAGGATTCAGTAGAAGTAGATAATTATGATAGTGTAGGAGAGCTTTTAGATTTAAAGTACAAATTTAAGTTAGTTACCATAAGAAGTTTAGTAGTGTTTTTTACAGTTTTTTCGTGGGCTGGTATTGTGGCAACGACATCAGGTAAAGGAAAGATAGCTACGGTTATCATAGCCTTGATTTCAGGTTTTGTTATGATGTATATAGTGTCATATATTAATTTTTTCTTAACCAAGTTCGTAGAAGATGGAACAATGAATATAACAAATGCCATTAACAGAGAAGGGCAAGTTTACTTAACCATTCCAGGAAGAAGAGAAAACAATGGAAAAGTAGAAATAGTGGTTCAAGGTGCATTGAGATTACTTGAAGCAGTAACAGATGGAGATGCAATAGCTACAGGAAATAAGGTAGTAGTTATAAGTATTGTTGAAAATCAGTTTTTGCTAGTTGAAAAAATCGATTAAATATTAAGGAGGAAAATTTATGGGATCAAATGTTTATCAAATTATTTTACCGATTATTATTGTTTTAGCTATTTTCATAACTGTAATTGCAGTAATTGCGAGGTACAAGAAATGTCCTTCAGACAAAATTCTTGTTGTATATGGTATGACAGGGAGAACAAATGATGGAGAGTCAAGATCGGCTAAATGTATCCATGGTGGAGCAGCCTTCATATGGCCTGTCATCCAAAATTTTCAATTTCTAGAATTAACACCAATATCTATTGAGGTTAATTTAACCAATGCACTAAGTAAGCAAAACATTAGAGTTGATGTACCTTCTAGATTTACAGTAGGTATTTCCACAGAGGCATCAATTATGCCTAATGCAGCTGAGAGGCTACTAGGGTTACCTCAGAATGAAATTCAAGAATTAGCTAAAGATATAATATTTGGTCAATTAAGACTTGTTGTTGCTACTATGGATATTGAGGAAATAAACTCTGATAGAGATAAATTTTTATTAAATGTTGCGTCAAATGTAGAAGCGGAGCTTAAGAAGATAGGCTTAAAGCTTATTAATGTTAACGTTACTGATATTAGAGATGAATCTGGGTATATTGAAGCTCTTGGTAAAGAAGCAGCAGCTAAAGCTATCAATGATGCTAAGAAAACTGTAGCTGAAAAGAATAGAGATGGTGCCATAGGCGAGGCTGATGCCAAGCAAGATGAAAGAGTCAGAGTATCAGCAGCGAATGCTAAAGCTACAGAAGGAGAAAATTTAGCTAAAATAACTGTTGCTAATTCCGAGGCAGAAAAAATGGAAAGACAAGCAGAAGCTAATAGAAGATCAAATGCATCACAAAAAGTTCAAGCAGCTAAAGCTCTTGAAGAATCTTATGTTGCAGAGCAATTGGCAGAAAAAGCTCGTGCTGATAGGGAAAGAGCTACAAAAGAAGCAGATGTAATAGTTCATGCTGAAATAGAAAAGAGAAGAGTCGAAATTGATGCGGAAGCAAAAGCTGAAACAATAAGAAGAATAGCCAAAGGTGAGGCAGATGCAACTCTAGCTAGAATGGAAGCAGAAGCTAAAGGTAACATGGAGATATTAACTAAACAAGCAGAAGGCCTAAGGAAAATTGTAGAAGCTGCAGGTAACAGTGCAGAAAATGCAGTAATGCTTATGATGACTGATAAAATTGAGCAACTTGTTACATTGCAAGTTGAAGCTATTAAAAATATTAAAATCGATAAAATTACTGTTTGGGATACAATGGGTGGAAACGGTAATGGTACCCCAACTACAGCAAATTTTTTATCAGGAATGTTAAAATCGGTTCCGCCGTTACAGGATGTATTTAAGTCAGCGGGGATGGAGCTTCCAAACTACCTTAAAGGTAATTTTAGTAAAGGAAACGAAAGTGAAGATGTGTCAGGATCAGAAAAGTCAGAAGTAGAATTAGTAAAAAAATAAAAATATAATTTTCTGAAAAAGGTATTGCATTTAAACTTTTTACGGATTATACTAAAGAAGAGATAAGACATAAAATATAAAATAAAATTTAATAATTTCACATAAATAGAGGTGCAGACAAAGAGGTAGTTTTTGAATGGTAAGGATATGAACATCCAATGTCAAAAATGAAGTAGTTGTTTGCCGAAAGAATATTTTGGTTCTTCAATATATTCTTGGGGATAGAAAATAGTATTTCTATAACTGTCATAAAGTTCTTTATGGAGAGCTATTTATGTAATGAAAAGATTTTTTTCATTGCATTAATAGGTTTAGTACTTCTGTTAATTAAGGCATTGAAAACTCAATGCCTTTTTTGTTTGCAAAAAAAATACATAAGTATTATAAACCTACAACAACAATAAAAGAGGAGGAATATTAAATGAAACCTTTAAAATCTTTAATTAGATTAAGAATGAGTGCTCATGATGCACATTATGGTGGAAACTTAGTGGATGGGGCAAGAATGATTCAATTATTTGGGGATGTAGCTACTGAGCTTTTAATTTTAAACGATGGCGATGAAGGATTATTTAAAGCTTATGATTCTGTAGAATTCATGGCACCAGTTTATGCCGGAGATTATATAGAAGCTGTTGGAGAAATAGTGAGTGTAGGAAATTCATCAAGAAAAATGATTTTTGAAGCAAGAAAAGTTATAGTGCCAAGAACAGATATAAGTGATTCAGCTTGTGATGTATTGGAAGAACCAATAGTGGTTTGTAAGGCAAGCGGAACTTGTGTCGTACTAAAAGCCAACCAAAGGAAATAATATTTAAACTGAGTTTAATGTAAACTTTTTTAGCTATTAGTTAATATTTAATTAGCAAATAAATTTATCGAAAAATGAAACAAAACATACAGTAAATATAAAAATTAATAATTAGTTTGTGCTAAGAGAACTACAAGGAGGATTAACATGGAAAAGTTAATAATTACTGCAGCTATATCTGGAGCAGAAGTTACAAAAGAACATAATCCAAACGTTCCTTATACTGTTGAAGAAATAGCAATAGAAGCTGAAAAAGCGCATAAAGCGGGAGCTAGCATTATTCATTTGCATGTAAGGAAAGATGATGGAACACCTACTCAAGATAGGGAAAGATTTAAAGCTTGTATGGAAGCTATTAAGGAAAGATGTCCTAATGTAATTGTTCAACCATCAACAGGTGGAGCAGTTGGTATGAGTAATGCAGAAAGATTACAACCGGTTGATCTAGGACCGGAAATGGCAACTTTAGATTCAGGTACTTGTAATTTTGGTGGAGATGATGTATTCGTAAACACTGAAAACACTATTAAAGAATTTGGTCAAAAGATGATTGAACTTGGAGTAAAGCCAGAAATTGAAGTTTTTGATAAGGGAATGATAGATATGGCTATAAGACTTCAAAAGAAAGGTTTTATAAAAACCCCAATGCACTTCAATTTTGTTATGGGTGTAAATGGAGGAATTTCAGCGACTGCAAGAGATTTAGTATTCATGGAAGGTAGCATACCAGAGGGAAGTACTTACACTGTATCAGGTATTGGAAGATATGAATTCCAAATGGCAGCTATGGCTATTTCTATGGGTGGTCACGTAAGGGTTGGATTTGAAGATAATGTGTATATTGAAAAAGGAATACCAGCTAAATCAAACGCAGAACTTGTAGAAAGAGTAGTTAGACTTGCAAAGGAACTCGGCAGAAAAGTTGCCACTCCACGCGAGGCAAGAGAAATATTAGGTTTAAAAATATAAGGAGGCAAAATAAATGAATAAGGTTGTATCTTTAGAAAAAATTAGACCTTTACTTAAAGACGGAATGTCAATAATGATAGGTGGATTTTTAGCCTGCGGAACGCCTGAAAAGATAATAGACTTATTAATAGAAACAAATGTTAAAAATTTAACCATAATAGCAAATGATACAGGCTATGTAGACAGAGGTATAGGCAGACTTGTAGTAAATGGTCAAGTTAAAAAGGTTATAGCTTCTCATATAGGAACAAATGCTGAAACAGGAAGACTTATGCAAGAAGGAAAAATGGAAGTAGAACTTTCACCACAGGGAACATTAATTGAAAGAATAAGAGCAGCAGGTGCTGGCCTTGGTGGAGTGCTTACATATACCGGAGTTGGTACTATGGTGGAAGAAGGAAAACAAAAGATTACAATAGATGGTAAAGAATATTTATTAGAGCTTCCAATCAAAGCAGATTTAGCACTTGTTTATGCGAGTGTAGTAGATGAACTTGGAAATGCAGTTTATTATGGAACAACAAGAAACTTTAACCCAATTATAGCTACTGCAGCAACTACTGTAATAGTACAAGCAGGAAAAATTGTTAAAGCTTCAGAGCTTGATCCAAATAATGTTGTTACTCCAGGTGTTTTGGTTGATTATATTATAGGGGAGGCTAACTAATATGATTACAGATAGTAAACTTGCAAAAGAAATTATTGCAAAAAGAATTGGTAAAGAATTGGAAGATGGACAACTTGTTAATCTAGGTATAGGACTTCCAACAATGGTTACAAACTATATTCCAGAAGGTGTACATGTTACTTTCCAATCAGAAAATGGTATGGTTGGTATGGGAGCTTCTCCAGCAAAAGGAGAAGAAAACAATGATGTAACTAATGCAGGTGGTCAATTTACTACAGTACTTCCTGGCGGAATGTTCTTTGATAGCGCTACATCTTTCATGCTAATAAGAGGCGGACACGTTGATATGACTGTTCTTGGAGCACTAGAAGTAGATCAAAAAGGCGACTTAGCTAATTGGATTGTACCAGGTAAGATGGTTCCAGGTATGGGTGGTGCTATGGATTTATTAGTAGGAGCTAAAAAGGTTATTATTGCAATGCGACATACAGCTAAAGGAACTCCTAAAATATTAAAGAAATGCACATTGCCACTAACCGCAAAAGGACAAGTCAACCTTATCGTTACGGAACTTGGAGTAATGGAAGTTACGAGTAAAGGGCTTGTACTCACTGAAATTCATAAAGATACAACAGTTGAAGAAGTTATATCACTTACGCAGGCTGAACTCATTATTTCAAAAGATTTAAAAATAATGGATGTATAAATAAATAAACAAAAAATAATATATAAACAGGAGGAAATTAATTATGAAAAAAGGAAATAAATTCGGATCTCACAGGGTAATATCACCACAAGGAGTGTTAACTCAAGCAGCTCAAAAAATCGACAATGATATGGTGATTTATGATAACGAAATTCTTATTGATGTTATTTCATTAAACATAGATTCAGCTAGTTTCACTCAAATAGAAAAGGAAGCTGATAAAGATGTAGAAAAGATAAAGGCTAAAATATTAGAAATAGTTGCAGAAAGAGGAAAAATGCAAAACCCAGTAACTGGATCAGGCGGAATGCTTATCGGAACAGTTGCGCAAATAGGAGACGCATTAAAGGATAGAGACTTAAAAGTTGGAGATAAAATAGCTTCATTAGTTTCATTATCATTAACTCCACTTAAAATAGAAGAGATTATAGATATTAAAATGGATATAGATAGAGTAGATGTTAAAGCTAAAGCTATATTATTTGAAAGTGGAATATATGCTAAACTTCCAAAAGATATGTCAGAAGCATTAGCACTTGCAGCTCTTGATGTTGCTGGAGCACCAGCTCAAACTGCTAAACTTGTAAAACCTGGCCAAAGTGTATTAGTACTTGGAGCAGCAGGAAAATCAGGAATGCTTTGTTGCTACGAAGCAATGAAAAGAGTAGGACCAACAGGAAATGTTGTGGCTATGGTTAGAAAACAAGCTCAAGCTGACAAATTAAAAGCATGGGGATTATGCCATGAATGTATAATAAGTGATGCTCAAAAACCAGTTGATGTTTTAGACAAAGCACTAGCTGTAAATAAAGGAAATGAATATGATTTATCAATTAGTTGTGTAAATATAGCAAACACTGAAATGGCTTGCATATTACCAGTTAAGGATGATGGTACGGTTTATTTCTTCTCAATGGCTACAAGCTTTACAAAAGCAGCTTTAGGTGCTGAAGGTGTTGGTAAAGACGTAAACATGATAATAGGAAATGGATATACTAAGGACCATGCTGAAATAACACTTGCAGAGCTTAGAGAAAGTGAAACACTAAGAAAAATATTTGATGAGTTATACATCTAATATTTTTATCATGATAATATTGCTTTCAATTTAAATTGAAAGCAATATTATTTCAGTAATAATGCAATTTATATGCAAAGGCTATGTTGAAAAGCACTAATTATCTTTATGATAATAAGGCTTCAAATTAGATGGAGGCGACTATTAATGAGAGTGAATAGAAGATTTGAACTTTTTAAAGATGCTACTGATGAACAGTGGAATGATTGGAAATGGCAAGTTGAAAATAGAATTGAAACTATAGACCAACTTAAAAAATATATACCTTTAACAGAAGATGAAGAAGAGGGTGCAAGGAAATGCACTGAAACATTAAGAATGGCAATAACTCCTTATTACTTATCGCTGATAGATATAAATGATCCACATGATCCAATCAGAAAACAAGCTATACCAACAGCTCTTGAAGTACATCAGTCACATGCTGATTTATTAGACCCACTACATGAGGATTCAGATTCTCCAGTGCCAGGACTCACTCATAGATACCCAGATAGAGTATTACTATTAATAACTGATCAGTGCTCAATGTACTGCAGACACTGTACAAGAAGAAGATTTGCAGGGCAAAGCGATGCTGAGCTCCCTATGGCAAGAATAGATAAAGCAATCGATTACATTAGAGACACTCCAGAAGTTAGAGACGTACTATTATCAGGGGGAGATTGTCTACTTGTTGAAGATGATAAATTAGAATATATAATTAAAAGACTAAGAGAAATCCCTCATGTTGAAATAGTAAGACTTGGTTCAAGAGTGCCAGTAGTTCTTCCACAAAGAATTACAAAAGAATTAGTTAATATGTTAAGTAAATATCATCCAATTTGGTTAAACACTCACTTTAATCATCCAAATGAAATTACGCAGGAAGCAAAAGTTGCATGCGAAATGCTTTCAAATGCAGGAGTACCTCTAGGAAATCAATCAGTGCTGTTAAGAGGAGTTAATGATTGTACACATATAATGCTAAAGCTTGTAAATGAACTTGTTAAAATTAGAGTTAGACCTTACTATATCTATCAATGTGACCTTTCAATGGGACTTGAACACTTTAGAACACCAGTATCTAAAGGAATAGAAATTATGGAAGGCTTAAGAGGGCATACTTCAGGATTCTGTGTACCAACATTTGTTGTTGATGCTCCAGGCGGTGGTGGAAAAATTCCAGTAATGCCTAATTATCTTATATCTCAAAGCCCTGATAAAATAGTACTTAGAAACTTTGAAGGAGTTATAACTACTTATGAACAACCAACTAATTATACTTCAGACTGCCACTGCGAAGTATGCACCGGAGCTAAGAAAGTTCACAAAGTTGGGGTAGCAGGTCTATTAAATGATCAGCAAATGGCTATGGAACCAGTTGGACTTGAGAGAAATTTAAGAGGACATCACGAATAAAATGAAAAATATCCATAGCATCCCAAGCATTCTAGATATGATTAAAAAATATGATAGTATTTCTATTATAGGAATGAATAAAAATGTAGGAAAAACAACCACTTTAAATCATATATTGAAAGAAGCCAGAGGGAGAATATCCCTTGGGCTTACCTCTATAGGAAGAGACGGAGAAGAACTGGACCAAGTAACTGCCACTGAAAAACCTAAAATTTACATAGAACAAGGAACTATAATTGCTACTGCAAAACAATGCTTATTTAATAGTGATATCACTAGGGAGATTTTAAAAACTACGGGTTTTAATACTCCTATGGGCGAAATAATTATATGCAGAGCGTTAAGTGATGGATATGTAGATTTAGGAGGTCCATCCGTAAATTCTTATATGACTTTAATATGTGATGAGCTTAAAAGGCTCGGAAGTGAGCTGGTAATTGTAGATGGGTCTCTAAGTAGAAAAACCTTCGCTTCCCCCTCAATTACTGATGCTACAATTTTATCAACTGGAGCGGCATTGTCAAGAAGTATGGTTAAGGTTATAGAAGAAACTAGTCATACCGTTAAACTATTATCTTTAGAAAATGAGAAGGATATGAGTGTATTAAAGCTCGCTAGGGAAGTTTTACGTTGTGGCAATATAGGCATTATTCACAAAGATAATGCTATAAAAATGCTATGTGTGATTACAGCACTTGGATCTTCTAAGGAAATTGTTGAGTCAATGGATGAAAATACCGCCTATGTAGTAATTAAAGGTGTAGTTTCAGATAAACTTTTAGAAGATATTATGACATCCACAAACCAGTATAAAGGAGTAACTTTTCTAGTTGAAGATGGAACAAAGCTGTTTTTAACTAGGGATACCCTTTATAAATTTCAAAAGCAAGGTGGAATCATAAAAACAATAAAGAAAGTTAACATAGTATGTGTTACTTCCAATCCAAAATCACCTTATGGGTATGAATTTGATAAGCATAAGTTTTTAGATGGACTTAGAAATAATTTAAATGTACCTGTATTTGATGTAATTGGGGGAGAGCAAAATGAAATTTTTAGATAAAGAGCAGAGAGATCAAATTGGATTTTCTTTTGTTATGGATAAATTAGGGATAACTACTCCTTATGGACTAGAGGAAAGAAAAAATATTAAGCCCTTTAAAGCTTCAGAAATAAATAAATTAACTCATGAATTAAATAATTTAGAAAATATATTTAAATCTATGAATGCTAATACATCTGAGTATAACCAAATAGGAAGATTATTTTGTAAGCTTAAAGATATTAGAAAGTCTATTAAAAGATGTAATAAAGCCGAAATACTAGATGAAGTTGAATTATATGAAATTAAATATTTTTCAATATTAGTAACAGATTTAAAAAATGTCTTAGATAAACTACATCTTGATATAGAAGAAGTTCATCTAAACTCTTTAGATGAGATTATTTCTCTCCTAGACCCACAAGGGAAGAATATGTCTACTTTTTATGTTTATGATGAGTATTCAGAAACTTTGAAATGCATACGAGAAAATAAAAAACAAAAGGAAAAAGAAATTTTTGCTGAAGTAAATGAGGAAAAAGTTGGTAAGTTAAAAGAGCAAAGGTTAGATTTAGTTATACAAGAAGAAGAGGAAGAATTAAGGATTAGAAAAGAACTAACATTACAAATTTCTAAAGAAACTGAACTTATAAACCAGAATATAAAAGCAATAGGAAGATTAGACTTTTTGATTGCTAAAGCAGGTTTAGCTAGAGATTATAATGGGACCATGCCAAAAATTTGTGAAAGTATGAAAATTCATCTTGATGAAGCTTTTAATCCTGAAGTTAAAGAGATATTAGAAAGTCGTAAAAAGATATTCACCCCTGTTAGTATAGATCTAAATGGAGGTACAACTATTATAACTGGTGCCAATATGGGGGGCAAAAGCGTTACCTTAAAGACTATTGTTTTAAATTTACTACTTGGGCAAATGGGTTTTTTTGTGTTTGCAAAAAAAGCACAATTCCCAATCATGAGTTTTATTCATTTTGTCTCAGATGATATGCAATCCATCTCTAAAGGTTTAAGTACATTTGGAGCAGAAATAATAAAGTTAAAAGAAGTGGTAGAGTGTTCAAAAAGAGAAAATGGATTTATAGCTTTAGATGAGTTTGCAAGAGGTACTAATCCAAAAGAAGGTTACTACCTTATGAAAGCTCTATCCATATACTTGTCTAAATTTAAGTCGGTAAGCCTCATATCAACTCATTATGATGGAGTGGTTCAGGAGAATATGGAGCATTATCAAGTTATAGGACTTAAGAATGTCGATTTTAATGCCCTAAGGTATAAGATAGATCTAAATAAAACGCATTCTGTTGAAATAATACAAGAGCATATGGAGTATAAGTTAGAGAAGGTTTCAAAAGAAAATAAAGTACCAAAAGATGCACTTAATATAGCGGTATTACTAGGACTTGAAGATGGAATAGTAGATATAGCAAAAAGTTTCTATAATGAGGAGGAATAAAATGGAAAGCAAATTAAATTTAAACTGGGATGTCGTTGCAAAAGCAAGACAATCAGCTAAAAACATAGCAAAAGACACTCAAGAATTTATTGACATACATACTACAGTAACTGTGGAAAGAACCGTTTGTAGACTTTTAGGTATTGATGGGGTAGATGAAGTAGGAGTACCAATTCCTAATGTAGTAGTTGACAACATTAAAAATGGTAATGGATTAGCACTTGGAGCTTCAATGTTTATAGGAAATGCTATGGTTGAAACTGGTCTTTCGCCACAAGAAATCGCGGATAAAGTAGCAAAGGGTGAAATAGATTTAACCAAAATTCCTATGCATGAAGAATTTGAAATTAAAATTGCTGTTGATAAAGTAGCTAAAACTATGGTTGCTAAAATTAAGGAAAATAGAGGCGTGAGAGAATCATACCTTGAAAAATTTGGGGATAAGAGTGGCCCATATCTTTATGTAATAGTTGCAACAGGTAACATTCATGAAGATATAACGCAAGCGAGAGCAGCTGCAAAGCAAGGCGCAGATATAATTGCAGTAATAAGAAGTACAGGACAGAGCCTACTGGACTTCGTTCCATACGGAGCTACTACAGAAGGTACTGGAGGAACACTAGCAACACAAGAAAACTTCAGACTAATGAGATCAGCCCTTGATGAAGTTGGAGAGGGCCTTGGAAGATATATAAGACTTTGCAATTATTGCTCAGGATTATGTATGCCTGAAATAGCTGCTATGGGAGCAATAGAGCGATTAGACGTAATGCTTAATGACGCTCTATACGGAATTCTTTTTAGGGATATTAACATGCAAAGAACTATAGTTGACCAGTATTTCTCAAGAATAATTAATGGATTTGCTGGAGTTATTATAAACACTGGAGAAGATAACTACTTAACTACATCAGATGCAGTAGAAGAAGCTCATACTGTACTTGCATCTCAATTTATAAATGAACAATTTGCATTAGTTGCTGGATTACCAGAAGAACAAATGGGACTTGGTCATGCATTTGAAATAAGCCCGGATTTTGAAAACGGATTTTTATATGAACTCGCTCAAGCACAAATGGCAAGAGAAATCTTCCCTAAGGCTCCACTCAAATATATGCCTCCGACTAAGTTTATGACTGGTGATATATTTAAAGGACAAGTACAAGATGCATTATTCAACATGGTTACTATCATGACAGGACAAAAATTGCATCTCCTTGGAATGCTTACAGAAGCAATACACACTCCATTTATGTCAGATAGAGCGTTATCAATAGACAATGCTCAATATATATTTAGAACTATGAAGGATTTAGGATCAGAAATAACCTTCAAAAAAGGCGGCATAATGGAAACGAGAGTGGATGAAGTGTTAAATAAGGCAGCAGATCTGATTGGAGATATTGAAAAAGAAGGTTTATTTAGTACGTTGCAGCAAGGAAAATTTGCAGGAATTAAAAGACCATTCGATGGTGGTAAGGGTCTTGCAGGAGTTGTAGAAAAAGAAAAAGCATACTTTAACCCATTTATAGATTTAATGTTAGGGGGTAAATAAATTATGAGTGAAGGACAATATTCATTAGAAGTTAAAGAGTATGACCAAAATTTGGATTTAACAAAGATTAAACCATATGGAGATACGATGAATGATGGTAAGGTTCAAGTGAGCTTTACTCTGCCTGTAGAAGATAATGAAAGAGGAGTAGAGGCAGCAATTCAACTTGCTAAATCTATGGGACTTAAAGATCCAAACTGTGCTCATCATGCATCTTTAGATAAAGAATTCTCTTTTTATGTTGTTTATGGTTCATTATCACATACTGTAAACTATGAAGAGATTCATGTTCAAACCGTAGAGTGTGATGTAATGGATATGAAAGAAGTTGGAGAGTATATAAAAGAAAACATTAAACGTGATGTTGTAATAATTGGAGCTAGTACAGGGACAGACGCTCATACGGTTGGTATAGATGCTGTAATGAACATGAAGGGATTTGCAGGACACTATGGTCTTGAGAGATATCCTATGATAGAAGCTTTAAACCTCGGAAGCCAAGTTGAGAATGAGGAATTTATCAAAAAAGCTATAGAGCTTAAAGCAGATGTTCTTCTAGTTTCTCAAACTGTAACTCAAAAGGATGTACACATTAAAAACCTTACTAATCTAGTAGAATTATTAGAAGCAGAAGGAATCAGAGATAAAGTTGTGTTAATATGTGGAGGCCCAAGAATAACTCATGAACTTGCTAAAGAACTTGGATACGATGCAGGTTTTGGACCTGGTAAATTTGCTGGTGACATAGCAAGTTTTGCTATTACAGAAATGGTTGAGAGAGGACTAGTTTAACAACGTTTCTAAATTCAATTAGAACACACTAAAAATAATATGGGAGTGTCCCAAAATAGTAAGTAATTTCTATAGAGGGGCAACTCTTTTTTTTATGCAAAAAAATTAAAAAGCACTAAAAATCAATCATCAATAGAGTGATAGACTTTTAGTGCTTTTTTTATAATTAATAAGAGAAAGGGGGTACCTCATTGATTCATTATAACCATATTGAAACATCCCCTTAGAATTATCCGAGGAACATTAATCCTAGTCCAATAATAAAGCCTGAATATAATAAATCAATTATACAAAAGCCCATTACATCTTTAGCACCAAGGCCTGCAATTCCAAGAGCAGGCAACGCCCAGAAAGGTTGAATCATGTTAGTCCATGCATCTCCCCAAGAAATAGCCATAACAGTTTTTGCAGCTGGTACACCGAGTGCTGCACCTGCAGGCATCATAATAGGAGCTTGAACAGCCCATTGACCACCACCAGATGGTACAAAGAAGTTAACAAGTCCTGCACTTAAGAAAGTAAATAGTGGGAAGGTATACTGATTAGATATATTAACAAAAGAAGTAGAAATAGCACCTGCAAGAGAAACTCCAGCAACACTTGTACCTACCATCATACCCATGATACCTGCGTAGAATGGGAATTGAAGTATAATTCCAGCAGTTCCTCTAGCTGCGTTTGTAATTGCGTTAACAAATCTTATAGGAGTTCCATGAAGAGCAATTCCGAGGAATAAGAAGATAGTATTAACGATGTTTAAATCAAGACTACCACCATTAACAAAATAATAAATAATATAGCTAAATCCCATAATTACGAGTAATATTGAGATAAGAGAGCTATTCTCAAGTTTATCAGCAGGGGTCATATTTTCTTTAGCTAATATAACTTCTGGTTCTTCCACCAAAAGCTTCGGATTTATTGTAACGGTATTTTTTTTGTCCGGGTGCATAGCTTTATTTATAAGAGGTAATGTTACTAAAAGTACAGCTAATATAATTAGATTATAACTTGAAAATATTGTAGTACTGGTTGGAATAGGTGAAGTAATAGCACCAGCAGTGGCTTTTACTACTGCATCCCCACCTCCAGCAACTACTAGTGGTATAGAACCAGAAAGACCAGCATGCCATACTAAAAAGCCTGAATAAGCAGAAGCTATTAAAAGCCTATAATCTACACCTTTAACTTCTTTAGCGAGTTCTTTCGCAAAAATAGCTCCGATTACTAATCCAAAACCCCAGTTAATCCAGCAGGCTATAGTAGAAATAACTGTAACAAGAACAATTGCTTGAGTTGGTGATTTAGGTATTTTTGCAAGAGTTTTAAGACCTTTTTTAAACGATGGTGCATTGGCAAGTGCATGGCCTGTAACTAAAACTAATGCCATTTGCATTGAAAAAGCCAGTAATGTCCATAAACCTTTGCTCCAGTGAATAGTCATAGCTAATGGTCCCTGGCCAGTAACTATCATTCCTAAAATTAGTACTATGAATGTTAGAATTACAGCAAATATGAATGGATCTGGCAAATACTTTTGAACAATATTAACACAACCATTTGTAAATTTTTTAAACATTTTGACTCGTCTCCTCTTTATAGGTAAATTAAAATAAATATTTGTAAGTCTTTGATTTGCTATTTATTTTAATGTGCCTTAATTAAGTTTTAGCAAATTAAAAAAGCACATAGCATAAATTTCAGATAATATGTTAGTATTCGAATATATTAAAAAATACTTATATAATCTAAATATTCGATGGTTAATAATAAATTATATGATTATGAATATGAAGTATTACTTCATATTGACATCTTAATTTAAGCTATAATGTAAATTGTAATGCGCCTACTCTCATATTGTTATTCTATATTAAGGGGCAAATTCCTGCTAAGTTTGTGAAAAAAATATTAATATATATTATCAATACCATAGACGTCATATAAAATCTAAAAAAATAGTGCGAATTATATTTATTTGAGTAGTTACCTTATTTAAACCTGTAACATTAATGAGATAATTTTATAGAATGGTAGTATAAGAAATTTTAGGAGGGCAAATTTGCAAACCCTAAAAATAGGCTCAAGAGTGCCAGCGGTAATGGAAATACAATCACTACTTAATAAATTAGGTTATGATGCAGGGGGGATAGATGGAATTTATGGATCTAAAACTGCAGCAGCAGTTCGGAAGTTCCAAAGATATTTTGGATTATCACCAACAGGTGTAGTAAACGATGATACTTATAGGCTTATGAATTCATTTTTAAGAGGTTATGATACTTATAGAATTAGACCGAGTGATACCCTATATTTTATAGCGAGGAGATACTACACAACTGTTGCAAGTATAATCACGGCTAACCCTAAAATAAACCCTAATAATTTGCAAGTAGGACAGGTGATTGTAGTTCCCTATTCACTAGATGTGGTTTATACAAATATTGATTACACTTATGATATTATGAAAAAAAATTTAGAAGGATTAAAGGCTAGGTATCCATTTATTGAGGTAGCTAGTGCAGGTAAGAGTGAGCTAGGAAAAGAGCTCTATTATGTGAAACTAGGGAATGGACCTAATAAAGTTTTTTATAATGGAGCTCATCATGCTATCGAATGGATAACTACTGTGCTTTTAGTGAAGTTTATTGAAAACTTTGCTAAAGCCTATGCAACTGGCAAAAGTATAGAAGGTTATAATGTAGGGGACATATGGAATAAAAGTACTATATATGTAATGCCTATGGTAAACCCAGATGGGGCTAACTTAGTGCTTAATGGGTTAGATGGGAGCAACCCATACTACAATGATTTAATTAAGTGGAATAATGGAAGTACAGATTTCTCTAAAAATTGGAGTGCGAATATTAGAGGTGTTGACCTTAATCATAACTATGATGCTATGTGGCAGGCGTCAAAGGACGCAGAGGAAAGCTATGGAGTATATGGACCGGGACCCACAAGATATTCGGGTACCGCACCAGAATCAGCTTTAGAATCTAAAGCTGTAGCAGACTTCACTAGAAAGCTTAATTTTAGATTAGCAATAGCTTTTCACACTCAAGGGGAAGTAATATATTGGAATTATCAAAACTTGGCTAGTCCAGAAGCTAAAAAGATAGGAGAGGTATTTTCAAGGCTAACTGGTTATGAATTAGCAGAAACTACTGGAATTAAAAGTTATTCCGGGTATAAGGATTGGTTTATTGAAAAATATAGAAAATCTGGCTATACAATTGAAGTTGGCCTTGGAGTAAATCCTCTTCCAATAAGTCAGTTTAATAAGATTTATAATGACAACATCAAAGTGTTATTAGAAGGGGCAATAGTTTAACTAGCTATAAATACTAAAAATGATTAAGAGTTTTTTCTTATATCATGCTATAACGAAAAGTATATATTACTAAGGCGAAGGGATGCATTCTGCGCAATATATACTTTTGTTAGCATAATCTAAGAAAATTACCATTAACTATTATTTTTAAAAATAAAAGATCCTAAGTTTCCTACATAAATCACTCTAGTTGATTCCATAGCCCACCCCCGTCACACCTATGAGAAATTTAATAGATTTATTATAATCCATCTCTTTACAAGTGGTAGGAGCAATAGTAAACTTATATAAAATATATCAAATAATAGAAGGGGGGGGGATTCAAGATGATAGGAGTGCTAGTCAACACAGCTACCGTTATCATAGGCAGTCTTGTCGGCTTACTGTTCAAGAGTGGAATACCTAAAAAATATACTGATGCAATCATGCTTGGTATAGGTCTATGTACCATTTACATTGGAATATCAGGAGCACTGAAAGGAGAAAACACTCTGATTCTTATAATTTCCATCGTCATTGGATCCATCATAGGGACAGGGCTTGATATTGACAAGCAAGTAAACGCTTTGGGCGAGTGGATTGGAACACATTTCAAGAAATCTTCCGATAACTCCTCAACGGTTGCCGAGGGGTTTGTTACGGGCTGCCTTTTGTTTTGCGTAGGTGCAATGGCAATCGTAGGCTCTCTAAACTCGGGACTTACAGGAGACAACGAGATGCTCTTTACGAAATCATTGCTCGATTTTATATCATCTGCCATGTTGTCTGTAAGTCTTGGCATCGGCGTTTTGTTTTCCGCCGCTTTCGTTTTTGTATTTCAGGGCTCACTTGTTATGATGGCGCATTTTTTACAGCCAGTTCTGATAGATGCCGCCAATGCTGAAATCACTTGCGCAGGTTCAATTATGATCATAGCACTTGGTATGAATATCATAGGCATTGCCAAAATAAAGGTGGCAAATTATCTTCCCGCAATCATCATTGTTCCAATTCTTTGCTGGATAGTAACACTGAGATGGTAAGAAGTAGAATAATGAAAGTTCGGATTTTTCATTTTTATACCTAAAAATATAACGCTTATATCTTATTTTACATAGTAACTAAAGATACAGGCGTTATATTAATTTTGACATTGATAAGGACTATTTCTTCGAATTTAATGAAAAGGTTAATTATAATTTGAGTTTCTCTGGTGTTTGTGCTCTCATATTTATGATAAGACCACATTTTGTACATACCTCTGCACTCACTTCTGATCCCTTCATAATTTTAAAAAATGCGGCAACGGGATACAGTTTTGCATTAATATCAAGTTTAGCCTGTGCAATTTTATCACAACCACATTCTGGACATATCTTTTGCCGTTCCATTAACTTACCCTCCTAAAATATTTGTTCTGATAAAATATTAATATTCAGAAAAATTAATTATTATAACAAAATTAAAATAGATTACCATTGTGAGGCAGTTTGAATAGGCGAAGAAGGTTGAAATTTAGTCACATAATCTTTCCAAATCCGTCAAAATCAATATCTTCCAAAAATACATTTTCTTTTTTAGCTTCATCTTTTGAACGATAAATCATAAAATTAGGTGAACTTTTGAGATTTGTGATAAGTAGTTCAATGGATTTAGGATTTTTAACAAGTTTAAGTTCTTCTGAAATTTCGCACTTATATTCAAAAAAATGGGAATGCTTCTTTTTCTGGTTCATCTCTAAATCAGATATATTATAGGATAACTGCATTTGTTCATACTCTACTATGTCTCTCCAGTATGGATAAAAAGTGACAAGCTCTAGGAACTCTTTAAAACTGCCAGCTATTTTCCCGTGCTTCCCTTCTTTATTTATACATCCAACTGGGAAATCATTGCTTACAACATCGCTCATGCCACCGATTGTACCAAAACAATTTCCTTTACTATCAACAGCATAAATAGCTAACATCGGAACTGGATAAAACGGAAAATCATCTATTTTATCTGTGGTGCAGAAAAATAAATCACAATTTTCTTCGAGTAGTTTGTATATTTTATTTTTATGTTCATTTTCAGAAATTGGAATAATCATTTTCCCTGATTTAATCAGTTCAATTTTTTTACCATCTTTTGATGTGACAAAATATGCAGTGGCACCATCACCTGTTTTTTCAACATCTACTAACAGTTTTTCGGGAATATACATGGGCGTTCAGTCCTTCCTCTTAGATAAAAACTTTGAGGTTTTATCTAGGTATTCATACATTAGTTTTAGTTTTTCTATTATATTTTTCTTATAACGGTCTTGTTCTAAATTGTTATCTACTAATTTTTCACAACCATATTCTGGACATAAATGTTGACGTTCAGCTCGAACATTTTTTCAAAGTGTGTATATAGACTATAAATGTACCAAAGATCCTGCCGCTTTATAAAAATTAATTTTGTGATTTAATTTTTCAAGATGTTCATTTGATGTTGCAATTTTTTCTTTAAGGGCGGTTCTATGTTTTATCAGCATTTCCATCCTTTCATTCATTGTGGAATCACCAACAGCACGCAGCTTGGCATATTTTTGAATTTCCTTGATAGGCATTTGTGTATCCTTTAATCGTTTTATAAATTGCATCCAACTCACGTCAGTTTCACTATAGCAACGCCTACCATTTTGTTTGCGATTTGGAATAATTAAATTTTCTTTCTCGTAATAACGTAATGTGTATATGCTTATCTGAGTAAGATTTGAAAATTCCCCTATTGAATAATCCATTTTATAAATCTCCTTTTAATACTTGACATAGAGTTAACTCTACATTATATAATGAAAATAGTACCATATTAAAGGAGGTTTTTCAAATGAAACGAGATAATAAATACACAGTTATTACAGGAGCAAGTTCAGGCATAGGATATGAAACTGCAAAGGCATTTGCAAAACGTGGTAAGAATTTAGTTATTGTTGCCCGTAACAAAGAGAATTTGGAAAAATTAAAAATGGAGATTTTAAATGACAATTCATCATTAAATATCATAGTTAAAGATACTGATTTATCTATTATTAAAAATGTTTATCAGTTGTATCAAGAACTAAAGCAGTATCAGCTTGAAACATGGATAAACAATGCTGGTTTTGGTGATTATGATAGTGTAGCTAATCAAAATTTAGAAAAGGTAGAAATTATGCTACGATTAAATGTAGAAGCTTTGGTAATTCTATCTTCGCTGTTTGTACAGGATTATCAAAATATTGAGGGTTCTAAGCTTATAAATATCTCATCTGCTGGGGGTTATATTATTGTGCCAAATGCTGTTACTTATTGTGCAAGCAAATTTTTCGTAAGTACATTTACAGAAGGATTGGCAAGAGAATTGCAAGGAGCCAATGCTAAACTACAAGTAAAAGTATTAGCACCTGCTGCTACAAAAACAAATTTTGGAAACGTGGCTAATAATTTAGAAGGGTATGATTATGATAAGTCTTTCGGTACTTATCATACTAGTAAACAAATGGCTGATTTTTTACTTCAATTACATGATAGTAACGAAGTGGTTGGAGCAGTAAGTAGAGAATCTTTTGAATTTGAGTTATTATCTCCATTATTTAATTATGCAGGAAATCCAAAACATAATCAAAATGTTGCATTATAAAAGTTGGTCTTTTATATATTCTAATAAAACCATAATTTAAGTAGATATATTGTGCTGAAACTATGGTAAAAAAAAGATTGAAAGTATTACATTTACACTAAACTATTTATTAATTCATTTATGCGTAACATTCCTTATATTTAAAATGTATTGTAAATTACATCTTGCGCCACAATATTCCACAAGTTCGACACAAGATATTTATTTAACTACACCATTCTCCCAAATTTATTTATTAGTTATTTATATTAAACTTGTTTTATATTTGATGACCGAGAGAATATGTCCTTTCTTCGGAGTGACTTGCAATAAGAAGCAAAGAAACATTGAAATTCCATTTAAAAATTCTTGTTTTGCGATATAAAATTACCGTAAGACTGCAAGGACGGCAGTCTAGCGAACCTGAACCAGGATGGCGAATGCATAACAATTAATAATTGTTATGTCCCCCAGAGAACTACCCAGAGGAGAGTGTTAGGTAATTTTATAAGAGCAAAAGATTAGAATTTTAAATGGAATTTCCAGTTTCGAGCTCGTTTTCAACGCACGCAGGAGAAAGTTTATAGCTTTATTTAATCATCTATAAAGTCTTCCCAAGCCGCATAAAGATCTTGTAGTTCAAATTTAACACCTGAAATTTGCTTGGTCACGTCTTCACTTTTAGTTGGGCTTGAATAAACCTCTTCAAGGCAAAGATCGTTATTCAATTTCTCTGATTCTTGTTCTAGAGAAGAAATTTTATCTTCTAAATCTTTTAAATCTAATTTCTTTTGTTTTTCTAGTTTATCTTCAACTCGCTTCTTCTTTTTTTCACTATTAATTTGAGTTTTTGACATGCCTTCGCACGCTTCTTCTACTTCAAACCTTAGGGGGTTTTTCTTTTTGTCTACATAATATGTATAATTACCTAAATATTCTTTGAGCCCATCTTTATTTAATTCAAGTATTTTAGTAATTACCTTGTTTAAAAAATATCTATCATGCGATATTACAATAACCGTACCATCATATGCTAGGATTGAATCTTCTAAAGCTTCGCGAGACATAATATCCAAGTGATTTGTTGGTTCATCTAATAGTAAAAAGTTCGATTTAGAGAGCATGATTTTTAGAAGATTAATTCTACATCGCTCACCTCCGCTAAGTGAGGATATATTTTTAAATACATCGTCACCTATGAATAAAAACGATGCTAGTGCATTACGAAGTTCCGTGGTAGTAAGTTTCGGGAATTCGTCCCAAACCTCATCTATTATAGTTTTTTCTTCATTCAGATCCGATTGTTCCTGATCATAATATCCTACAAAAATATTATGGCCTAATATTTTTATACCTGTATCACTTTGAATATTATCCATTATGATTTTAAAAAGAGTCGTTTTACCTCTTCCATTTTCCCCGATGAGAGCGATCTTTTCAGATCTTTTTATATCTAAATCTAAATTTTGGAACAAAAGATTTTCTCCAAATCGCTTTGATAAGTTTTCTATATGAAGAACATCATTCCCACTTTTGATTTCTGCTTCAAATTTAATTCTAGTTTCCCTGGGGTCAGCATCGGGAGAATCAATGCGGTCTAATTTGTCCAAGGATTTTTGTCTGCTCTCTGCAGCCCTTACACTTTTTTCTCTATTAAAGGATTTATATCTAGTTATAATTTCCTCTTGTCTTTTTATTTCTGACTGTTGCACTTTGTATGCTTTTAATTGAACTTCGTAATTTATTTTCTTTAAGTCAATAAAACTTGTATAGCTACCATTATAACAATCTACATGGCCATTAATAAGTTCAAAAGTTTTATTGGTAATAGTATCTAAAAAGAATCTATCATGAGATATTATAAACATAGTTCCTTTATAGAATTTTAAATAATCTTCTAACCATTCTATAGCATCTAAATCTAGGTGATTAGTAGGTTCATCCAGTAACAGTATATCTGGATTTTTAAGTAATAACTTGCATAGCGCGACCCTGGTTTTTTGACCCCCGCTTAATATCTTTATTGGTTTATCATAATCTTCTTCCATAAAACCAAGACCCCTTAGAATTTTACTAATTTCAGCTTTATATGTGTAACCGCCTCTATTATTATAAAGTTCAGAAGTTAATGTATAGTCTTTTATTATTTTATTATGATATTCTTCTTTGGAAGAATCATAAGGCACATTCATTTTTGTTTCTAAATCTTTAAGGCTTTTTTCTAGGTTTAATAGATTGTCGAATACTAAAAGTGTTTCTCCGTATATAGTATTATCTAAATTTAATGCTAAATCTTGTGATAGATAACCAACCCTTTTATTTTTATCTATAAATAGCTCACCATTATCATAATCTAGTTGTGACGTGAGTATTTTAAAAAGCGTAGATTTGCCTGCGCCATTAGCACCAATAAAACCAATTTTTTCGCCTTCATTTATGCTAAAGGTTATTTTGTCTAAAATAACATCTATACCATAACTTTTGTGAATATCTTTGCAACTTAAAACTATCATTTGTTTCACCTTCCCTGTAGTATTAAAATAGCTTGAAAATAATAAAATCTAATGTTAATTAGAATATTTTATGTAACGAAACTGTTAAAGAAATTAGATTTTAGTTTTTATAAATATTAAATAAAGTCCATTTCTATATTATTGTACTATTTATACTTAAACTTTTGTAGTGAAAAATAAATAAATATAACAATAAATATTAGGAATAGTAGTATAGAAAAAACTAAATAAGTTAAAATATGATAATAAGAATTAAATTTATATACAAAAGTATTGAAATTGTTATAAAAAGTAGTGCTAACTCATAATAATGTGGTAATATTAATAATATAAAATTTATGATGGTTGCAGAGGAGTGTAAATTGTGGAAATAAAAAAAAACATATCGATGGCTGTTATTAGGAGATTGCCTAAATACCATCGATATTTAAGAGAACTTTTAAAAAATGATGTAGATAGAATATCGTCAAAAGAATTAGGCGAGAAAATTGGGTTTACAGCATCTCAAATTAGACAAGACTTGAATTGTTTCGGAGATTTTGGACAACAGGGATACGGCTATAATGTTAAAGAACTTTTAAATGAAATAAGTGGAATATTGGGATTATCAAGAGACTATAAGATTATAATAGTAGGTGCAGGCAATATAGGGCAGGCGATTGCAAATCATACTTATTTTGAAAGGCTATCATTTAACTTGGTAGGCATTTTTGATGTTAACCCAAAGCTCATAGGACTTAAAATTAGAGATGTTGAAGTAATCGACATAGATAAGTTAGCGTGTTTCTTAAAAGTGACACCAATAGACATTGGGATAATTTGTGTGCCGAAAAATAGTGCTCATGTAGTTAGTGACATAATGGTAGCAAATGGGGTTAAAGGCATATGGAATTTTGCACCTGTGGATTTACAAGTACCAGAAGAAATAATTGTTGAAAACGTCCATTTAAGTGAAAGCCTTTTAACGCTTAGTTGTTTAATGAATGACAGGACATATCCATAAAACTAAGTTGGTTTGCCACGTCCAATTTAAAACAAGAAACTTTTTTAATGAGGAAATAGATTTTTATTGTTGATATAATTACTGTAAAGATATATAATGTAATTGAAGCGAAGGGCTTTAATTATTTTAGGTACATTTGTTATAATATTAACAAATGTAGAAGGAACATATCAACTTGTAAGGAGTGGATGTTGTGGAATACAAAAATATCGTTCTTCTAAAAGAAGACAAAATTGCAGTACTTACAATTAACAGACCAAGAGCTCTAAATGCATTAAACTCAGAAACATTAAAAGAGCTAGAACTCGCAATTGATGAAATTACGAGTGATGACCAAATTTACGCAGTGATTTTAACAGGTGAAGGAAAAGCTTTCGTGGCAGGGGCTGATATCACTGAAATGAAAGATCTTGACGTAATGGGTGGTAGAAGATTTGGCAATTTAGGGAATAAGGTTTTTAGAAAATTAGAAACTTTAGAAAAACCTATAATAGCTGCAGTAAACGGTTTTGCCCTGGGCGGGGGATGTGAGCTTGCTATGGCTTGTGATATTAGAATAGCTTCATCAAAAGCTAAATTTGGACAACCTGAGGTAGGACTTGGAATAACTCCAGGTTTCGGTGGTACTCAAAGACTTCCTAGACTTGTAGGACTTGGAATGGCTAAAGAATTAATTTATACAGCAAAAATTATTGGTGCGCAAGAGGCATTTAGAATTGGACTCGTAAATAAAGTAGTTGAGCCTGAAGATTTACTAATAGAAGCTAAAGCACTTGCAAATACAATAGCTGGACAAGCACCTATTGCTGTAAGTTTTTGTAAAGCTGCAATAAATAAGGGGACACAAATGGACATAGACACTGCGCTTTCATACGAATCAGAATTATTCGGGGAGTGTTTTTCGACAGAAGATCAAAAGAATGGAATGATAGCATTTACTCTTAAAAAAGAAAAATGCTTTAAAAATAAGTAAAATAGTTATTTGGTAATAAGAAGAGGTAGATAATAAAAAGATGCTTCAGAGAATAGTGAGGAGGAAAGTTCATGAATTTTATGTTGACAAAAGAACAAGAATTTGTAAAACAAATGGTAAGTGAATTCGCAATAAACGAAGTAGAACCTTTAGCTGCGGATATAGATATAACAGAAAGATTTCCAAGAGAAACTGTGGAGAAAATGGCTAGATACAATATGATGGGTATACCAATTGCAACTAAATATGGTGGTGCAGGCGGAAACAATTTATCTTATGCTATCGCTGTTGAAGAATTATCTAAAGTATGTGCAACTACGGGAGTTATACTTTCAGCTCATACTTCATTATGTGTGGGTCCAATAGATATGTTTGGTACAGAAGAGCAAAAGATGAAATATTTAGTTCCACTTGCAAAAGGTGAAAAATTAGGTGCTTTTGGGTTAACTGAGCCTAATGCGGGAACAGATGCGTCGGAGCAACAAACCACTGCTGTTTTGGATGGAGAAAATTATATATTAAATGGTTCAAAGATTTTCATCACTAATGGTGGAGAAGCGGATACATATGTAGTTGCTGCTATGACTGATAAGAAAAAAGGGAATAGAGGAATATCTTGCTTTATAGTTGAAAAAGATTTTGAAGGATTTTCAATTGGTAAACATGAAGATAAATTAGGAATAAGAGCATCAGCAACTACTGAACTGGTATTTACTAATTGCATCGTTCCAAAAGAAAACTTGCTTGGAAAAGAAGGAAAAGGCTTTGGTATAGCAATGAAAACTCTTGATGGAGGAAGAATTGGTATAGCAGCTCAAGCCCTAGGAATTGCAGAAGGAGCTTTAGAAGAAGCTGCTAAGTACATGAAAGAAAGAAAACAATTTGGGAAACCACTTTCAGCATTCCAAGGTTTGCAATGGATGATGGCTGAATTGGATGTTAAAGTAGAAGCTGCTAAACTTTTAGTATATAAGGCTGCCTTTAATAAGGATAATGGTCTTTCATATAGCGTAGAAGCTGCTAGAGCAAAATTATTTGCGTCAGAAACAGCTATGGAAGTTACAACTAAAGCGGTTCAAATATTCGGTGGATATGGATATACGAAAGATTATCCAATAGAAAGAATGATGAGAGATGCTAAGATAACTGAGATATATGAAGGAACTTCACAAGTTCAAAAAATGGTTATTGCTGCAAACTTATTAAAGTAGGAGGGATTAAGAAATGAATATAGTTGTATGTTTAAAACAAGTTCCAGATACAAATGAGGTTAAAATAGATCCAAAATTAGGAACACTTATAAGAGAAGGCGTTCCATCAATAATAAATCCAGATGATAAAAATGCTTTGGAAGAAGCTTTAAGATTAAAAGATACAGATGGTGCACATGTAACAGTTGTAAGCATGGGACCCCCACAAGCACAAATAGCATTGAGAGAAGCACTAGCTATGGGAGCTGATGAAGCAATATTAGTATCTGACAGAGCGTTTGCAGGAGCAGATACATTAGCTACATCTAACGCATTAGCAGCAGCGATAAGAAAATTAGACTACGATGTAATTTTTGCAGGTAGACAAGCTATTGATGGAGATACAGCGCAAGTTGGTCCTGAAATAGCAGAGCTTTTAGGTCTTCCACAAATAACTTACGTTGAAAAAGTTGAAATAATTAAGAGTGGATTAAAAGTTACAAAAGCGTGGGAAGACGGATATGAAAACATAGAAGTTAAGACTCCGGTTCTTTTAACAGCTATAAAAGAGTTAAATGAGCCAAGATATATGAACATAAAAAACATTTTTGAGATGTATGCAAATAAAGAAGTTAAGGTTTGGAATGCAGATGATATTGGTGCTGATAAAGAGCTTCTTGGACTAAAAGGTTCACCAACAAAGGTTAAGAAGTCTATGACTAAAGAAGCTAAAGGACAGGCAGAATTAGTAGAATTGCCACCTAAAGAAGCTGCTCGATTTGTAGTTTCAAAATTAAAGGAAAACCACTTTATTTAAGATGTAGGAGGGATTTAACATGAATATAGCAGATTATAATGGAGTATGGGTCTTTGCTGAGCAAAGAGACGGAAAACTTCAAAAAATAGCATTAGAACTTTTAGGTGAAGGAAGTAGAATAGCAGCTAAACTAGGAATGGAATTAACTGCAGTACTTCTTGGTGATAAAACAGATGATATGGTTAAAGATTTAGTATCACATGGAGCAGACAAGGTAATAGTTGCTGAAAGCCCATTGTTAAACCATTATTCAACTGATGGATATGCAAAAGTTATAACTGAACTAGCAAATGAGAGAAAACCTTCAATAATATTTGTAGGAGCTAGTTATTTAGGAAGAGATTTAGGTCCTAGATTATCAGCAAGACTTACAACAGGACTCGTTGCTGATTGTACATCACTTGATATAGATCCAGAAAACAACAATCTATTGATGACAAGACCAGCATTTGGAGGAAACTTAATGGCTACAATAGTTTGTGGAGATCATAGACCACAAATGGCTACTGTAAGACCAGGAGTTTTTGAAAAATTAGCTTTAGATACAAACAGAACTTGTCCAGTTGAAAAGATTACTGTGAACTTAACAGAAGCTGATATCAGAACTAATACTACAGAGGTTATTAAAGTAGCTCAAGCATTAGCAGATATCGCAGATGCTAATATTATCGTATCTGGTGGTCGTGGAGTTGGAGCTAAAGAAAACTTTGCAGTACTCGAGGAACTTGCAACTTGCCTTGGTGGAGTTGTTGGAGGATCAAGAGCTGCAGTTGAGAATGGTTGGGTAGATAAATCACTTCAAGTAGGTCAAACAGGAAAAACAGTTAGACCTAATGTATATATAGCTTGCGGTATTTCAGGGGCAATTCAGCATTTAGCTGGTATGTCAGATTCTGATTATATAATAGCTATAAACAAAGATGCATCAGCACCAATCATGAAAGTTGCTCATTTAGCAATAGCTGGAGATTATTCAAAAGTTATTCCAGAAATGATAGCACAGATTGAGGTAATAAAAAACACATAAAATATCTTATATAATATATAAATCAAATGAACTTGCTCTTATGCTGAAATTTAGTATTAGAGCAAGTTTTAAAAAAAATTCTATTTTAGATTTTATTTGAACACAATTTAAGGAGCGTGTTATTATGGAAAAGGTTTTTGTAATTGGAACTGGAACTATGGGATCTGGTATTGTTCAAACATTTGCAACTAAGGGATATGAAGTTATATTAAAAGGTAGAAACGGTAGTTGCACTAAAGGACTTGCTGGAATTCAAAAAAATCTTGAAAAACTAGTTAAAAAAGAAAGAATTACAACAGAAAAAATGGAAGAAATACTTTCAAATATTTCAGGAACTAGTGATATGAATTTAGCAGCAGATTGTGATTTAATAATTGAAGCTTCTGTAGAGGATATAGAAATTAAAAAACGAACTTTTGCAGAGCTCGATGACATCTGTAAACCAGAAACTATTTTTGCAACAAATACATCTTCACTTTCTATAACAGAAATAGGTGCATCTACGAAAAGACCTGACAAGGTTATAGGAATGCATTTCTTTAATCCTGCAACAATGATGAAGCTTGTAGAAGTAATTAAAGGAATGGGTACTTCAGATGAGACTTTTAACAAGGTAAAAGAAGTATCTATAGCTGTTGGAAAAGACCCTGTAGAGATCACTGAAGCACCTGGGTTTGTTGTAAATAGGATATTAATACCAATGGTTAACGAAGCGGTAGGTATACTTGCAGAAGGAATCGCATCTAAAGAAGATATTGATAAAGCAATGATGCTCGGCGCTAATCACCCAATGGGACCTTTAGCACTAGGTGACCTTATAGGCCTTGATGTATGTGTTGCCATCATGGATGTTTTATATAAAGAAACTGGAGACTCTAAGTACAGAGCTCATAGTCTTTTAAGAAAATATGTTAGAGGTGGATTACTAGGAAGAAAAACTAAAAAAGGATTCTATGATTATTCAAGATAAGAAGTTATTTTGATATGAGTGAATTCAGAGGGCATTATATTGTAGTGCTCTTTTTTAGTACGCATATAGAAAAAATTCTGTAATTATCATAGAATAATATCTCAAATATATAAAATTTTATTGTTAATTGTTGAATTTATGAACATAAGAAGCTATGCATTAATATTGCTAAGTACATAAGATTTAAAATACATATTATTATACTAGTTACTACCTGTCTATTTTAATATAGTTAATATATCAAATTATATGAACATGGAGGGATATAAATGTATAAAATTATTGAGAAAAGAGCTTTAGCACCTCAAATATTTTTAATGTCTATTGAGGCACCAAGGGTAGCAAAATCTGCAAGACCTGGTCAATTCATAATTATAAAAATGGATGAAAAAGGTGAAAGATTACCATTAACGATTAGTGATTTTGATGCTGAAAGAGGTACAGTAACTATTGTAGTTCAAACAATAGGCTGTTCAACAAAAGAAATGGAAACATACGAAGTTGGGGATTCATTTTCAGATTTTGTAGGACCACTTGGACAAGCAACAGAATTAATGAGTGAAAGCATTGAAGATTTAAAGAAGAAGAAAATTGTATTTGTAGCTGGAGGCCTGGGAACAGCTCCAGTATATCCTCAAGTTAAATGGTTAAGCGAGCAAGGCATAAAGGCAGATGTAATAATAGGCGCAAAGGCTAAAGATTATGTGATTATGGAAGAAGAAATGAAGAAAGTAGCAGGCGATGTTTATCCATGTACTGATGATGGTTCTTATGGATACAAGGGAC
>JBLHPD010000034.1:0-29534 GCA_047624165.1 Clostridium sp.
GGTAAATAATAGTTATAAAAATAAAAGTTATTGGTACTTGCATGCCTATAAGGGTTATGTAATTAGGTGCTATTCTTGAAACAAAGGTTACTATTAGAGTAACAGCAAATCCTAAAACATATATGCCCACTACCGTAAGAGCTATGTATTGTATAAAGCTAATATTATACCAGGATAAATTGTAGTTAAATATTGAATTTATGCTAGAATTAAAAAACATTTCTACTTTATTATGTGAATATAAAATAGAAAAACAAGCAAGATGGACACTTATTATTATAAAGCTTGACATTAATGCTGCAACTAACTTAGTTTTAAATATTTTTCTTCCTGTCTTAGACGTATACTGAAGGTAATTTACCTTGTTTATACTATCCTTTATATAAATTGGTGATACCATAAATATTATACTTAAGACTATAAGCACTCCATAGCTTTGTATTAATATATTATAGTTTCTAAAAACAGCCCCTGGAAGTATAGACGTTATAGAACCATTTTTTATTGTTTCATTATATCTTTGTATCTCATTTTTATTTAATCTAGAGGAATTTGTATTTACAATTTCTTCAATCCGTTCATAATCACTTATTAAGTGTTCTCGAGTCTCCAACTCCCAAAACATATCTACACTATCTTCAAACATAACTTTACTATGTAACTTACCTAACTCTCCAGTCGTCATAGCTATTTCTTCAAATTTCTCATATGTAGTTACTCCTGCGGCTACAAACTCTGGTCTCGCCTGAAGATACTTGTTAGCTTGCTCAATCTGCTTATTGTATATTTCCTTAAAGTTCAAAAATTCTTTTTTATCCATAGAAGTTCCATAGTCCTTTATCATTTGAATACTTATTTTGTAATGGTCTCCTTCTGGTCTCCCATTAGGAAAATATTCAAAATTAAAACTGATGAATAAGTAGTACATTATTAAGCTTATAAACATAATCAAAACAATCATCTTTAAATTAAATACTTTTTTTATCTCATTAAAAATTATCCTCATGATACACTTCCTTTCGCTAATATAGGTTTTGTTTTTTTAATCTTCTTGTGCATAAACCACATAAAGTTAGTAGAATAGCAGCCCATACAACAATTGTAATTACTTCGTAGTATTCAAAGGTAGTTATACCTTTTTCCATGAACCATACAAACGGATTTAAAATAAGTACAAAAGGTGTAAAGTGCGCTACGAGTATAGCATTACTATTTGCTGGTATAATTCCTGGTATAATTAAGAATATTCCAAGTATAATTGCAAAGGTAAAGAAAACTATATAGCTGTTTTTTATAAAGCTAGCTATTATAAACGTTATAAATGTAAAAAGTATTTCACATGCATAAACAAGCCCAATACAATAAAACAAATACTTAGCAAATGACATATCCCACCAAGATATATAGGGTACATTATATTCCCAATTGAACCCACTGCTTATAGGGACGCTCCAAAGTCCTGAGTAGCTTACTACACTAAAATATACTCCTAGTGAAATGCTAATAATAATTGTGGTAACCAATATACTGGAAAAAATAGATACATAAAACTTGTCTGTAGAAAGCTTTCTTCCTCTTTTCGTTGAATATACTACAAACTGCGTCTTATTTTCAAACTCATAGTTAATCAGATATCCTGTAATAAGAACGACTAGTATCATTATTTCATAGATGAAATTCCCAAACAAAGATTTAAAGAGCAGTGTATGCATTTTGTATGCTTTTCCGATGAAAAATAAGTTTTTATGTTCTCCATTCTCTTTTAATTTTCCAAATCTTATAGATAGTTTTGAATACTGTTTTCTTACTGTCTCACCAGCACTGCCGCTAAGCTTATACTTAGCTATTACAGCCTCACCAAGTTCTACTATATCGATATCCTTGTAACTTACATCAATATCTTTTGCAATATAATAATAATTTTCAATAACTCTTACTTCATTGAAGAATTCAAGGTACTCTTTTTTGTAAATACTACCACTGTTAAAATCATTTGAAAACAACTTCGCAGCTGATTTATATGTCTTAGACGTCTTTTGAGAAGTAGTTTTATTTAATTCTTTTAGCTGGTCACTATAGTATAGTTTAAAGCCAACCATCATTTTATCGTTTATTTTGTACCCAAATTTATTTACAATTTTATTTAAAACTTTCAATTCACTTGTATAATACGTACTATTAAATATAGTAAAAACATTAAACAATATAAATAAAGCTGTTAATCCAATTATAACTGGTGATGTAACCACCTTTTTAAGTTCATATAATTTTATATACATATCTCTATGACTCCTTAACTAAGGTTTCATCCTTGTATATATATAGAAATACATCCTCTATATTTGCTGAAACAGCCTTCCAATTATCATTTGTCAATTTTTCACTAATAAATCTAACTACTAGCTTCCCATCGTCCTGCTTCTCAGCTAGTGATAAGTACTGTTTCCTAAAGCTCTGAGCATCATCAAAGTCAATCTCTGTTTCATAAACATGCCCTTGAATGATTTTGCAAATATTCTTAATGCTATCTTTATAAAGCACTTCTTTATCCTTTATCATAATAACTTCATTTGCTATTGATTCTATGTCTGAAACTATGTGAGTTGAAAGAATAACTATTCTATCTCTTGATAACTCTGAAATTAGATTTCTAAATCTCACTCTTTCTTTTGGGTCAAGGCCTGCAGTAGGTTCATCTAAAATAAGAATTTTAGGATCATTTAACATTGCTTGAGCAATGCCTACACGTTGAACCATACCTCCAGAAAACTTTCTCATCTTTTTATTTTCTACATTTTCGAGACCAACGAGGTTCAAGAGCTCTCCTACTCTGTCTTTTGCTTTACTATTTCCTATACCTTTCAGTGCAGATATATATAGCAAATACTGTTTGGGACTATAGTTTTTATAATATCCAAATTCTTGGGGCAGATACCCTAATATATCACGATATTTTTCATCTAGTTTTACAATATCAGTTCCATTATATAGTATTTCTCCTTTAGTAGGGAAAATGAGGGTGGTAATCATTTTAATCAATGTGGTCTTACCAGCACCATTTGGTCCGAGTAATCCATAAACACCATTTATAAATTCAAGATTGATATTTTTAAGTGCACAAAAATTTCCGAATTCCTTACTAACATTGTTAACTACTAGCATTCTAAATCACTCCTTTTATATTGTTAAAGGTAATAAGCTTTTTAAGATTATTTATATAAGCACATAGACAAATAACAGTTACAAGCAAATATACGTAAAAAGGAATTCCATCTAAAAACATAGCATAAATTCCCTTGCTAAATATGGATACTCCTAAGTTCATAATCACCCAACCTAATAATGCAAAACATTTTATCACCTTAGAATTTATATTTATATTTACATATAAGAAAATAGTCGAAAATAAAAACAAAGAAGTAACTGAAATCATGAAAGCTTGTAGGAAGTCTATTTGTTTATAAAGTGCAGACACTAAAAACAGAACTGAAACATTAAATATAATACAGAGAACACTAAACACTAGCATTCTAAAGGCTGCTAACTGATATACATTATATTTACATGTCATTTCGATTTCAAAGGTACCTTTTTGCTTTGTGTTTATAAACGATACTAAGGATACTGACAAATACAGAATAGGTGAGAACATAAAAATAAAAGAATATATACTTCCCTTATCTATATTCATGGAACTTTTAGAGCTAATAGTTATAAAAACTAGAATTGACAGCATTATTAATACTACGAAAGCAATTTCCGTTATATCATGAAATAAATTCTTTATACCTATCTGTTTGTACATATTTTCTAAATAAGAAAGAAATGACTGCCTAGGTTTAAGCCCTTTGGATACTATTGAGCTTATTTGAACTTTTATTTCGTCATCATTTGGGAAATCAATATAAGTTTCATATTTATCCATAATTATCCTCCAATAAAATCTTAATTTTTTTTATTATTGAGTAGTATCTTGTTTTTACAGTAGATTCTGATACATTTAAAACATTTGATATTTCTATAAAAGTGTATTGTGCAAAAATTTTAAGTCTAAGTATTAACTGATATGAAGCATCAAACCTATTTACTATTCCTATAATTGTTTTAGCCTCTTGTTTATTCTCAATGCTAATTGTAAAGTCATCAGCCTCATGTAAATCGTAATCATCAATAGATACTGATATACTACTATTTTTATACTGCCTTGAGCGATAATAATCAATAAGTTTATTAGTTGCTATTTTGTACAACCAAGTTCTAAATGAGGATTTGCCTTCATCGTAATTGTTTATGGATTGCAACATGCTTATAAATATTTCCTGCGTCAAGTCCATAGATAGTTCTTTATTTAATGTTTGCTTATATATGTAGGCATATATTTGTTTATAGTAATTATCAATAAGCTCATTCGCAGCATCTTGATTTGATTTTAATTTGATTTGCCTTATCCATTGTTTTTGCTTGTCCATATTTCACCACTTATTCTCACTTTCTAACCATTCTAACTATGTATTCGTAATAACAACTTAAATAGTTTTAAAAAAATTAAATATTATTAATAATTTATTTTCAATTTTTTTTTTATAATACTATAAAAAAATCAGGAATTTCTAATCATTTATAGATTAAAAATTCCTGATTTTTAATATAGCTATTTTTTTGAGAGTTTTTTGTATATACTATTAATTGTTATTGATAAATATTATATAATTAACTATATTGGTTATATTATTAATTATAACTCATCAATTTTGTACATCACATTCTGTGAAATATAGTATACTACAACAAATCATTTCGGTGCGACTTTGTTATGAATGGTGTAACTTTGTTATAAAGCTACATCTCCAATGTGATATACAATAAAGTGTGTCCATAAGTTGTTTATAGACTATTGATATCACTATAATCTTATTGTTACTAGTTACAATAAAGTGTGTCCAAAATAGAACAATATTTCATTATCATTCAATTTTGGGAACAATAAAGTCTGTCCAAAGTAAAATTATATTAGAACTATATTTCAATATTTGCTATAAGAGGCTTGTCCATTATAACTCCATAATAACCATGTTATTCTTTAATACGTATACTGTTTTTGGCAATTCATTAAAATGTTTATCTATAGGGAATTTTAATTCTCTACATAAGAATGTTATTGTAATTTTAAAAGTGAATTCTTTTAATTTTATTTCTTTTATAACTTTCTGAACTCTTATCGATAACTCATTATCTCTATCCTCCCAATTGACATAACTCTTTATTTTCCTATTATCTAATTTCCTATCAAGCGGTATCGGCATTATTAAGTTATACCAGTCTTTTCTATATCTTATAAGCCATGCACATTGTTTAGAAAATTTTTGTGTAATATCAGCCCTCATTGAATTGGGATTATTTTTAATAAATGAAATGATGTCTGACTTATAAGGTATCTCTAAATTTTTATCATACCTCGACATGCTATTTATTCCTATCGGTTCCGTTTTCATTTTTGAATTTAATAAATGAAAAACTCCTAGTGACTTAGCATATTTACCAATAGTCTTAGAATCGCATTCCATTAATTTCTCAAGTTCTGTTAAATTGTATTTCTTTTGTATATTATCTTTCAAGGTACTCATCCAAATATCCCCATAGGATTTCACAAATCTTTTTTTATATCTATCATCAATATCTTTATCTGGTCCAAGTCTTGTATATGTATATCCACAATTGCATTTAAAAATTCCTAGTGGTTCTTGTGCCTTACTTCGCTTTGACAACCCTAAATCTGTTACCACTTGTTTTTTATAATGAGAAGCTGCAGGATTTAAACATGGCCATGGCCCTACTCCAAATGGTCTATACTCTAATTCATTAAACATCATAAAATTATTTAAGCTACCAAAAATAAATCTAATAAACAGCAAGTGCCTAATTGGATGAACTAACTTTTTCTCACTTAACAATTGATTAATCCATTTGTAATCGCCTTCCATTATATTAGACTCTAATTTACTCAAAAAATCACTTGGGTAAAAATCTAGGAACTCTTTTTCTATTCTAATCCAATTACAAGTACCACTTATGCTAGAAAATCCTTTTCTCATAAACATTACTTTATATTTTTTAATTGTATTTTCTAAATTCATTACTTCTGACATATTTCCAAAAAGTTCAGATATATCTTTAGATAAATTTATAAAATATTTAAGATTGTAATCGTTTACAATCTGGTTTTCTAACTCAATAGTACACTGATCTAATTCAATCAATTGCGTTATCCCTAAACGTTTAGGCAAAATAACTTTCCTTAAAGATTCAGAGTGTTTATTGCATATTTGATTTCCTGGTACTTGATGCATTCTATGAATATAAGCCTCTCCATACATTTCTTCATCTTCATTGATACAGCTTAAACAAACTCTTATTCCAAATTCTTTACATATACCTCCTGCCATTTCACCTATTCTCATGTGTATGGAGACCGCCTTATCACCCTTCATATCCTCCAACAATTGGGAAGCTCTCTTTAGTGATAAAAACGGCCTATATACAGGAAAAATTGTATTATTATTTATGAAAAATTCAGGTGAATATACTGATTTATTTATAAGTTGTTTGGAAAAATACTCTAAATAGCAAGGAAAATTACTAGTTTGATTAGATGTCCTTCTACCAAAAAGTTCTTCTTCTGTTTTCCTAGAA
Source organism: Clostridium sp. (assembly GCA_047624165.1). Lineage (GTDB taxonomy): Bacteria > Bacillota > Clostridia > Clostridiales > Clostridiaceae > Clostridium_AD. Next base: position 6,691 of record JBLHPD010000034.1, read on the forward strand.
CTTATATTCCCACTATATTTATTATATCTAGCAAAAACACTATACAATATTTCATCTTCATAAGGATCTGTAAAAAAATAAAGCAAACTAATGACCTCCGCGTATAATTATTGTAAATAATCGTTTATTTTTTGGGTTACTTTAGAAGAACAACTCGGCTTTAGTCCAGCTCCTCTTACAATTTTCCACTTTTTCAGTTCTATATTTTCTTCAATCATTAATTTACATATTATATTAACTCTTCTGATCTGGAAGTCCTCAACAGTTTCTGTGATTTCACTTAAATATTTCTGAGTTTTTGGTAACTTCTCTAAATAATGTTCTAACAAAGCAGATATACCTAATTTATTTCCAATAATTGATTTTGTAATTCTTACTTGTTTTTCATCATTAAACAAGTTTTCATAAGTACTCTTAATACGTATATATGTCTCATCATCTCTTTTATTCCAATCGACTCTTAGATTTGGTGTCTTCTTTTTGTCCTTTTGCTTACTTACAATAGGTAAATTACTCTCCAACCACTCTCTATTATTTCTATAAAACCATGCATATTGTTTCTTTAATGCTTTTCTTATTTGACTACGTGTATATCCTGGATATTGACTAATTAATTGCAAAATATCCTTAGAGTATCTTTCTCCATAATTGCTACTATTTATATTATGCTTACTTTCTATAATTTTCATTTTAGAATTAATGATTTCCCCAATTCCTAGCCTTCTCGAATGTTTAACTATAGTTTTCGAGTCGCATTTCATGATTCTACCTATTTCTCTAGTGCTATATTGTCTATCGTCAACTAATTGTAATAATTTTTCTTCCCACACTTTCCCATAGTTTTTAATCCTTCCTATTTTATATATATCATTTGTTTCTTTACAAGTTACTTTTTTAGAATATATAAACCCACATTTACATGCGAATGTAGCTACTGGTTGTCTTGTCTTATAATCGCTAGTTATTTTGCATTTGTCTATAACTAATTCTTTATAATGATCAGATGCTGGATTTAAGCATGGCCATGGGGCTTTACCGAATGGATAGTTTTTTTTATTATCCTCTACGAAAAACGCATCAATGTCGCCACAAAGAAACAAAATAAAGATAATATGTCTTACTGGATTAACAGTATGTTTAGGCTTTCTAGTTAACATCCTTAACCAATTACTTTCTGTATTATTAATATTGGATTGCAACATCTCAAGTAACTCTTCGGTAAAATAATCTTTAAATAATTGAGTAAGTTTATTTTGCTTAACTCTTTTTTTCGGAGTTAATAAACCTTTTTCATCTAATAAAAGTTTATATTTTTTTACGATTGATAATTGATTAAACTTACTCAGATCATTATTTAAAATATAATCTGCACACTGGGCTATATTAATCAAATTATTATTAATTATAGGATCCTCTAAATAAATTATATTATTATCAATATACCTTAAATCAAGTCTAATAAAATTAATTCTACCTATATCATTTTTTGTTATTAAATATTTTTTAACTAAGCAAAAATGTATAGGACATACTATCACTCCAGGTACTTGATGTACTCTATGAAAGTAGGGTTCTCCTACATTCCCTATATCCTCTAATACACATTTAGGACAATAGTATAATCCACTTTTACTACAACCTCCACCAGCAACTATTCCAATTTTAGTATATATTCCTTTACCATCCCTATTTATCATAGATTCCCTAATACCCGCTCTATTATTTAATTCTAGAAATGGAAAATAAAAAGGTAAGTTCGTATGTTTATTTATAAAATATTCTGCATTATATATACTACTATTACCAATAAGCCTACAAAATTTCTTAAGATTACTTGTTAAATCTACTGTGGGTACAAGTGTTTCAGACCCAAATAGTTCCATCAATGAAAGTTTTGTATTCTTATTACCTACGTAATAATGATATCTTGCAATTATGCTATATAATATTTCATCTTTATAGGGTTCAGGAAAATAAAATGCCATTAGTTTACCTCGCTATTTATAAAATTCTTCTAAAGGATCTTTAATATAGTTATTACTCTTAAGTAGATCATAAATGTGAACTTTATCTTTAATAGACATACTAAATAAATATCTCAAATCTTTTTTTTCAAAAATCTCTTTCTTCTTAATACTTTTTATTTGCTCCTTTTCTTTAGTTATACGTTCTTCCTCTACCATAGCAGTCTTTATTATATTCTGTTTTACTTTTGAAATATTATCCAAAGAAAATTGTTTTTTCATAACTTCCTCAACAATTTTATAAATATTAGCATAATCCAGTTTTGTGAATAACCCCATTAATACTATTTCACTAGTTATCTGTTTTTTAAAATTATTATTCTTGTTAACAATCGACTCCTTATTTTGTTGTGATAATTCCTGTACACTCTTTCTATATTCTGAATCAGCAATTTTACCTTGTATCGAATTCTCTATTTCTATTTTAATATCTTCATAATTACACATTTCACTTTCTTTACCACTTCTAATCGCACTTATAACATTATTAGTCAACCTTAAATCATTTTTCATCACATACTTTATTGACTTTAATGTAATTTTTTCCGTTGCATTAAATATAGCATGAGTTTGTACCAAAACAAATAAACCTATTACTATTGAAGTTATCCCCTGAGTATTAAAGTACATTTCATGCTTAAGCTCTTCATCTAGAGGAATAAATTTTTTTAACCATTGGCACTCCCATAAATTAGTTATAAAAAAATCCCATTCATCGTCTTCCTTCATTCTATCCCAAATGATACATCCAGTTTCTTCTGCCCTTCTTATCTCTCTTAATGCTAAATTTATAACATCTATAACTTTAGGTGTTCCTATTTGTATAATAGATATGCCAATCGTATTCACAAGTGTGACAAGGAAATTCATTATATCATATGGTGAATTTTTAGGGTTTATTAAATGCTGCATCTCATCGATTACTAAAACCCCAACAGAATAAAGACTAGCCAGATGTGCCATATGTATCATCATTGTAGCAGTAGAGTTTCTGTTATATCCAAATTTGTCAAAATAATTAGTTGTTAATAATATGTCATCTAGAGCTTTAAAAAACATTTTACATAATGTTTTAAGAGATCCATCAAAAGGGCAATCTATTTTGATCCATGCAATTTGAGTTCTAGTTAACGGCTTTCCATTATACTTATGATGTATTATCACCTGAGGGTACATTAATAACAGTTTTTCAATACATATGCTTTTTCCCATACCACTTATTCCTATAATGCTGGAACATTCAGCTGTTGATCGGCTTGTCTCTGGTATTATACTTAATTTAGATGATATTTTTTTACACACTTCATGGTTAGATTGTAGTTTGTCATTTTCTTGTTCTTCAATTGTTTCAAGTATTAATCTCATTCTCATAAGATACTCTTTAGAACTTGGATTCCTTGAAATATAGCTTCTCCTTATAAGACTAGATAATATATGCTCAATTCTCAATTGGTTAGTTAATGGTTGGTAATAACTTTTTATACGTTTTAAAAAATGATATCTAATATTTGCACTTTGCATTTTTTCATTATCAGTTGGTATAAAATATTCTGCAAGATTTTCAACTACATATTTATCAAGAAAGATTGGTGGTAAAGCTTCTATACAGGGGTTACCTTTATATTCATTTACTTCTTGATTAATATATTGTGGATTATTAATAATCTTACCCTTTAATATGGACTGTACGAATATTTGCTTATTGTCCAGCTTTCTCACCTCTAACTTTTTTAAATAAATCCATTTTAGATGAAATCTCACTGTCTTCATCAATTATTTTATCTTCATAGTTTTTCGTGGAAATATTCTTACTTTGCAGCCTATTAAGTTCAAATCCTTCAAGATTTCTAATGTCTTCTTTCTCTTCTCCTCTATGTTTTTTTATATTTTTAACCCTTTGTCTATCCGAAGAGCTTACAATTAGTTTAGCTTTTTCCTTAGCTTTTTCTATTATCTTTTCTGTGGTTTCAATTTTATCTACGTCTATTTGGTTCTGTGTATTCTGGTAATAATTTATATTTTCTTTCTCTAACTCTTCTATAAAAATCACTTCCTCTAAAGGTAAATCCTTGTATCTAGCGCTCTTCTCTAATAAATCACATTTAATAAAAGAAGATCCATTATCTAAAGGTATATAAATATGATTCATTTTTCGTGGATCGTAAACTATATTAAATTTTTCACTTACTCTTCTTAAATACCATCCTTCTTTAATTGCAAGTTCGCAGCTATAAAACATTTTTGAATTAAATTGGATTCCTTTTCTTGTAATAGTTACTTTCTTTCTATACATTAAGTTTAATCTAACTATATCTTTCTCTATATACTTAAGAGCGCAACGTCTATTTTCCATACCCCAATTCCAAATCGTTGTAGGTGTTGGGGGGACATCATCTTTAATCATTTCTATATCCATCGGATAACCATTTATAATACTATTGTTGTGATTAATTACTTCACTTATAATAATAGCTGTGAACTCTTCGATATTCAAAACAGCATCTAGCATATAATTTCTGTCCCCCCTTTCCCTAAATTGTTTTGCTATAGCACCCGGTGCCATGTGTTTTATCATTTCATTAGTTGTTCTAAAATTTCTTTCTACTATTCCTTTTAAATCTCCCCTATAAGGTGCTGTATTTTCAATTTTAATATTTAAGTTATTAATAAGATTCTCTACATTATATCCTTCAAACTCGCCCCTATCAGCAAGAATTTTCTCTGGCAAATAACTATTGGGCCATTGTTCATTATTTATTTCTATCCCGTATTTCAAACAAAATTGAACTTTATCTTCTATAACATTATCTAATGCCATCATAGCGCCAAGCCATGAAGGTCCTTCCAACCCAACATAAATTCCACATATTAATCTTGAAAACACATCTATAACATCATATACTACCGGTCTCCCTATAATCCTTTTACCATCACTCATACTAACTAAATAAACATCTGCTGCAGTTGCATCTATTTGATATCTGGAACCAGGTCCAAATACCCCTAGAGTTGAATTACTAAGTAACTCCCTTTTATTTAGTTCATAATATTTTTCACTATTTCTAGTTATAATTGTCTCTTTTTTATCCTCTAAAACATAGAACCAGTATACAAATTGTCTGTATGAGGGTATTCTAGACACATCCCATACAAAACTTTTTTGGTGATTATCAAAAATTAGTTTGTCTGAGAAGAATTTTTTTAACATAAGTATATGTGCCTCTGCAAACGATTTTTGTTCCTTTTTTAAATAAAATAATTTTATGCTGATTTTAATTATGTTTAGGATTGTATCATTTATATTTATACCTTCTCGTGGTTCTCCATTCTTATCGCTCTCTCTTCTCCTTCCTCTTTTTTTCTCACCAGTTTTCTTCTTCCCTTTTCCTCCTGAATTCCTATAATCAAAAATCAATGCATTATTTTTTTTCATTCCTCTTTGAAGATACCGTGTAATAATTCTTTTTACCTGTTTTATGCTTCTATTATATTTCAATGATGTATCTACTAATATTTTGCTTCTCAAATTTTTGTCTAAAAATTCTTTTCTATTTTGATTCCATAAATACTCAACTATGTTCCAATTCTCATCCCTTGCTATTCTATACTTATATAAAATTTCATCTTCAATAAAAATTTGATCATATGGCTCTGCTACGAGAATTAATTCCTCATTCTCAATTAAATTATTAATTTCATCTAATAATTTAAATTGTGGCATAGCAGTCTCACCGCCCAACTCTACTATGTAACAATAGCCTAAAAGATTATCTATAAAAACTATCCTTATGTTCTTACCGTCTTCTTCCAAATACTGTAATACCATATTTTCATAAATTTTCATTTTCTAATAACTCTCTTTCTTCTAACCTTTTAATTTCTATTGGCTTATCTATATTAATAGGCTCTGTCATACTTATACTTATTTGTTTAGTTATAATTAAATGCTTAAAAATTGAAATTCCACAACCTACTTCTAACAACATTCTCTCCTCAAACTCATGTGATTTTTCTCTTATATTTGTTGATACTCCTATAATTTCCTTCTTAAATTCATCTACAATTTCCTTTAATCGTTCAGGACTGAGATCTTGAAATCCTACTAAATCTTTTAAATTACAAAACTGATATACTAATTCAATATTTTTTGCTAATGTTTCATTAATCTCTTTTTCAGAAACAACCCCCCAATCAATCCCCTTATGTAACCAGTATCGTCTTTCAATTTCAAACTTTTCCATTTGCCTTTCGCTATTTAAATCCTCATGTTGTTTTACAGTTCTTGCTAATAGCCTTTTACCATTCTCATCAACGGTACTTATTAAAAAATCTGTCGTAATTACAATGACTTCTTGAGATTTCGGATCAGTAGGATGTTTAATACCCAATTCTTGCGCAATCCCAATTGTATCTTCTATCGGTAAAAGGGGAAACTGTTCTCTTATATCTATTACAGGTTCTGAGAAATCTATACTATAAAAATAATTCGCTTCATTGTCAGAAAATAATTCATGTTGCCTTTTTGTTTTAATCCCTAAAATTCTAGAGCATTTACCTTTTGATGGAACATCTTGTATTAGAAGCCACGGTTTATAATCTGCTCCCTCACCTTGCCCTCTGCCTTCCTTTATCCATTTTTCATATTTTTCTCTAGTAAAACCTCTCTTGCGTTTAGCCATAACTTACTTCACCTTCCACTTTCTTATTAATTTTTTTAATATAATTGTAGCCACGTTATAATATTTGTACATATAAACACTAAATTTATTTATTAATTCAAAACCTATGCTTAGTATTTACATAATATGGATTATATCAAAGCAAAAACATCCCTAAGGGCTTTTTACTCCTGGGATGTTTAATCAAATCTATGTAATTATACTTATATTTAATTCTAATTAGTTTAATCAATTTTTTCACCTTTTTCTATTTTATTATAGATATTATCTACAGAATCTCATACATATTAATTTCAATATGTAGTTACCCTTGATTTACTTTAACAAGTAAAATAGTACCTTAAAGATAATCCATGCATCTCGATATCAATATTTAATTAATAAATAAAGATGCCATTTTACATCTCTATTAGTAGCTTTATTTTTAATGTTATTATCCTTATCTAATTTAGTTACAATAATATCTTAAATCATTCTTAAATGATAGGTGTAAATTATGGTTATTATGGTAATTGTGGTAATTATTAAATTCAAACTATAACCTTATTAATATATACTTTTAGTTGTTTTATTAAAAATAAATTATAAGATTATATCATGTTTTTTTAATACAATGATACTAAATGGACAGAAGGTACAATTTAGAGGTGCAAAATCATTTTTTTCATAGTAAATCATATAGAATTTATCAATTAATTTGAACCGATTTAACACATAGAAATATCCCATATCATTGCAATGATACGGGATATTTCTATATTTATTTTTCATATTTTTCAGCCGGCGTTAATAATAGGATCCTTAACACTTTATACTTCATTGTTTGTTCACTCAATTACAACGTATAAATTGTTTGATTTTATCATCCACACTTCAGGAGATATTCTCTCAAACCAAACCCCTCTAAGATTTGCTATATTATCAATTCAATTTTTAATCAAGCGCTTCATTCTTCTCATAAATATTCAACTATACTAATTGAAACTTTGAACAGATTTCAGGACTTCCAACAATATATACTATTGATTTTGCTCTACTTAATCCAACATATAGAAGTTCTCTAAATTCAGCGACATCTATATAATCCATTCCCCATAAAAAAACAATTTCAGATTCTAACCCTTTGAATTTATTTACTGTTGTTAATATTATGTTGTTATTTTTCATTTGTTCGTTTTGTATATATCTTATCCCTCTTGGAAGTGGAAGTTTTTCAAGTGCGCCAAAATAGTCATTTTTATACTTTGCATCAACAATAAGGACTGAGATATTATTTGCCTCAACCTTATCTTGAATAATAAGATTTACAATCACTGTGTTGATTTTCACAGCTTGCTTTTCTAAATTATTTGATATTTGAAACTGTAAATCTAGCCCGTTTAATTTCGAAGGCATAACTGGTTCTCCTACATAATACTTATATGAGGCATTATGAATTTGCATTGTATTTCTACAATTTATTGATAACGGATAAATGTTCCCTGAAATAGGAAAAGTACTTACACGCGAATAAATATTTTGGTTATTATCATAAAAAATATATAACGGACTCGTGCTAGAATCTTCCATTAACAGGTCAAGTGGAAGCCAAAATTCCTCTCTAAAATCCTGTCCTTCATCACAAACAATTGCTTCATATTTAAATGGGTTTATTTCTATTGAACAAGCAAGCGCGTTCGGTAATTGTATATCATACTCACTCTCACCAGGGTAAGTACGTTTTGCTTCTTGTAATAGATCACGTCCACTAGTCATTCTAGCTTCTTCTATTTCTTTATAGCAAAGTTGATGGAAACTCATTACACATAAACCATCAATACCTATGCAAATTTTAGCCAAATAATCAGCAAGTGGACGATTATAACAAATTAATAGTGTATTAAAGCCTTCCTTTGCAAGTCTTTTTGCTTTTTCTACTGCCATTACTGTTTTACCTGTACCGGCACCTCCAGATACTACTGCTTGACGTTGCCTACTTAACATATTCAGTATTACCATTTGCTGATTTGTTAGTTGTAGTCTTATTGTCTCTTGGTCTTTTAAACGTGATGAAATTAATGGTTCTACACTAAATGATTTTGCAAAAATATCCTTTAAAATCTCTACCCCTCCTTGTCCTAACGTTGATGTAGCCTTACTGTTTTTCCTCCAGAATTCAAAACATTCCTTAATCCATTTCTCTATATTGGATAAACTCTCAGACGTACCAATTAAATTTAAATGCATATTAGGTAAGATTAAAGAGCTTGCATCACATATATCCGGGAAAAAGAGTGCATGCCCACAATCAATTTCAGGAAAGTTTCCTCCTTTATATTTTACATATTCATTAATCTTTGAACGAATAGAATACTTTGCCTTCAAAGCTTGCTTGATGGGATTATTAATTGTATGTGATTTTTTGTATCTATCCGTAGAATACCATTGGTTACTAGTTGCGTCAAATGAAATACCTCCACCTTTTACCTCAATGCATAAGTATCCATAACTCGGGTGACAAATTATAAAATCAGTTTCACCATCTTTTGCATCTCCATTCTCTTTCTTAAGTATCCAAGCAACTTCGAAAAATACAATAAAATTTTCAGAAAGTTGATTTTTCAAAGCTTTATAGACCTTTACTTCTGCAGATGAATCGATTTCAGAAAGTTGTGTTTCTGATAAATCAGGTATCATAGTTGCCATATTAATTCCCCCCCACAATCTTCATTTGCGTTAAATTTAATGGCACTTTTTTCTCTTCACCATTAAAATCTACAATTAGTAATTTTAATTTACCTATTTCAATCACTTTTCTTATAACTCCAAGTCCATATTTATTATGTTCAATTTTAGCACCTAGCAAGAATTTATCTGTAGGTCTGTCTTGCTCAGACGCATCTCTCCAACCATGATCAAATGCATATTTCGTAATTTTCTCAAAAGGATTATTAATCCGATAAATACGCATGTTTTCTTCATCATCCACAAATTCAATAACATAAATCCAATAAAAGTCTTCTTTTTCCTTTGCTATTTTCATCTGTGCTGACGTAAGCATTGCGACATCATAGTTGCTCCATTCGCCAATCAACCCTTTAACGTGGATATATCTCAATATTTCCCCAGTCACTTTGTTTCTGCTTATAATATCATATCCTTCTTGTAATTTAGGCATTTCCATCGGGATACGTTGAGCTTTCACCTCAAAGTTACAAATTACTTTTCTTGCTTTGTCTTCAATTTTTAGATTATGTTCGCGCCTTTCAAGTCTTTGTTTTATATCCAATTCATCATTACCGTCACTATTTGATACATACGAAATCAGGCGATATTTTTTTTTGTTCTGTATTAAATTTGTATTAATATTATTTGAGATTCCTCTATTCTCACTGTAATGGAAAGTAACATTTTTAGTATCTATCTTTTCATCATGTGCACTATCCACTTCATTAGTTTCATCTATTACTCCATCCTCCTTTAAATATTCATCATTATAGTCATATGGTTCCATAATGCCCTTAAATAAATCATTGTGCCCCCTATCTACCGCTTTATAATCATTAACCTCAGCAGTAAGTACAGTGTATGGTTGACTTTCTGATAGTGTTTCTTTATTAAAAGGTTCTTTCTTTTGATTCATCCATTTCTTTACCTCTTCTGGGATTATCCAAGTACCCCTTTTGTTAATTCTTTGAGTACATTCTTTCGAGCCTAAAAAAAGTTCTATACTATCTGCCAATCGAAGATAATCTGAAGTTTCTGGTATTGTCAAGCCTTTAGCAAGTACTTCAGCAATCTCATCCTTTCCAGTATTATTTGTAACTAATAATATCTTTTTATAATCATCCCATACAACATTTTCAATTCTCTTCTCATTAATATTTGTTATTTCATATATAATCTTTGAACTAGACACACTCCCCTCATCTGTATTAAGGAAAATGTCAAGCTTTCCATTTTCGATAAGATAATTATAATGTTTTTCGTACTCCATCTTAATTATGGTGGATATAAGTACTTTTGTTTCTTTTGTTAAATATTTTGGTTCTTTTTCAATTTCATATTTGCAGTTTTCATCAACACAAAGCATAAAAGATTTTGGAATCTTGTTAGTAGCATTTTCATCAATACCAATATTTTTCTCTAAAGTTTCATCCCCATAGTTATTACCTGATAATTCAATATTTTCTATTTCAATATTTTTAGGATTAATCATTTCGTTGCTAAAACCATCTACAAGTTCATCATTATTCATTTCAATTGTTTTATATTCTTTAGAATTAAACCAATCTTTAATTTCATCATCTGAGAGCTGTAATATTAAAGCTATTTCCCGTTCTCTATCCTTCAATTCCAAGAAAGAACATAATGAATTGCTTAATGAATATAAAGTTAATGGACTCTGCCATGTACCAACATAGTATACCGAATTTGAATCGGCCTCAAAACAAGATTCTATATGTTGTTTATATATTTCCTCCCCCTGTCTGCCTACATATACCATAGATAGTGATTGCACCTTGTAAAAATTCGAATATGCTATTTTTTTTAACAGTCTTAGTAAAATATCCTTCGGCTCTTCTCCGCTAATAGTAGCCGCAATAGTAGCTAAATATTTCGCTTTAATTTTTATTTCATTAAAAAGTTCTTCTTCTTTTTCTATACCTTTAGTTGAGAATTTGAGATTACTATATTTTACAACAGGGATATTAAATGCAGAGCATAGTGTTTCCATGTCTTCACCCCTTATTGCATCCGATAACCTTATAAAATAACTGGAATCGGATGGTGGAAGTAATTCTTCTATTCCAAAACAATATAGAGAAGATACAGATTGAAATGTACCATCGGTGCCTAATAGTTTTATATGCTCAAAGCTTGAAGTTTTAATACTTCTATCATCAGATTTATTTTTAATAATCTGTTTATAAATAGCTTCAATTTGCTTAATAGTATTATTATCTATTTTACTGTTTTCTAAATTTTTAAGTAATGCCAAACAATCTTCTATAATAATAGTACTCTTAATCCCCAAAAATTCTTCTTGTTCTCCTATAAATTTTATTTCACCATCTACAATAGGGTAGTATGTCCCTATCGCTCTCTTTAAACTTGCTGAATATAAATCAATTGATTTATAGCATTTTCCATTATTAGCTGGTATACTTAGATTATTTTTGATGTAATATACAAAAAAAGATTCCACATAACTTTCACTAACGTTTGTATTATACATCGATTTTTTACACTCTGAATAAATTGTATTCCAATTGTTTTCTAAAATTATTCTCCAAAACGACTTTGAAAAACCATAAATATGCAAATATTCTAAGTAATCAACAAATAGCACATTTATGAGTCTATGCTGATACATATATCGACTAGCCATATATGGGTAGCAATTGCTATTGTCTATATAATTTAGATATAATTTAGCCTTTTCATATTTCTTTGTTAAATCTTCTCTATTAATAGTTGGCTCTATTTTTATACTAATTTTCTCTTTAACACCCAATTTTATCAGCATTTTTTTCCATTGTTGGATTTCTGAATCTTTCTGCACGTATTTCTTTGATACATAACTTCCTTCTGGAAAAACATTTTCGATTTTCAATTCCGGATCATAATAATCAGGCAAATAACACTTACTAGGTATCTCTAAGTTCTCTTTATTAGTAAGTAATTTTAGCCAAGACAAACCTATATAATCATTGTCATTAAGTTTCCCTTTCTGAAAAACTCTGAATACAAAATTTCCAATTTGTAATGCATTGCTAGAATTTATCCTCTCTGATTTAATCATTTCAACAATTGATTTTCTAATGATTTCAATTTCAGATGATTCTTTTACTCCAAGTGTAACTAACCACTTCCATACCCCTTCATTTTCTTTAATGTATTCATACAAATTTGAATTAATACATTTTAAGTCTATAATACTAGTAATTTCTCTATCTCCTTGGATTAACGGAAAATATACCTTCTCAGGAGTATTTAGTTGATAATTATCATCTATTAAAAAGGCTGCTAATTTTAATTGCTGTGTCCACTCTTTAGAATATAGAAATTTAATAATACTTATATTAAATTCTATTGCCTCACATTTCTTTATAAATAAATCCGTCAGAAAAATAGCACAAAGGTCCTCTATGTCAAATTTTTTTGCACCTAGCAAAGCTATTTTATTTAGATTTTGAATTTTATAATCTGCAACTTTATAATTATTTCCATAATAGCTTGTTACCATTTCAGAACCAAACATATCGCAGAATCCTGTATAGTCTAAAATGCACTCACCGACTCTCATTAAACTTTCTTTGCTATTAAATGATAGTATGAACGGTATTTCAATAATTGCTTTATCAAGCCCAACATTAAATGATTTTTTTATTATTGATGAACCTACTTCTCTAAATTTATCTTTAATCAAGCATGTAAACTGATATTTGAATTTATTTTGTTTTGCCAATTCAGCCAACCACTTAACTTTGCATGTAGCAATTTCATTAAATAAAAACGCATTCCATTCATTTTCAAGAATTTGAGTTCTTTCTGCGTTTGTTAAAAAATCTCCATTAACTAAAAACGGAAAGCCATATTTCGCTTTGGTTGGTAAATAACAATATAATGATGCATCTGACAATTCTTTTATATTTTCATTCTCAATTGAAGCAGCAAAAGTTATTTTTGTACTCGTTGCTCCTTTTAATTTCTCAGGGCACTCTGATGAATCAAAGAGCTTTAATTTTTCGCGCAATTCATTGACAACTGGAACTACAAATTCTTTATATATCCATGTACTTTGTAGCCTTCCATTTTCATATATTTCCATTAGATTATTACCAATTTTCTTCCGTTCAATTTTAAAAATCTCTGTATCGTGATCAAGAAAAGTTACACTTTTAACATGCCGTAGGAATAACATAATTCTAGAATCACTGAATACTTCTTTTATTTCATTCTTGATTTTATTTTTATCGTCGATAGAAATTAAAGTATTAACATCAGTTGAATTTATTTTTTTTAAAACATCATCTGCAATCTCACTTTTTTCAACCCATATAGGTGTCATTTGCCAAGGGTATTCTTGTGAATTTTTCCACACAAAATGATTTCTATCGAATTTGAAAGAAAACTTATTTGATAAAATATATACTCTATTACATGTACGAAAAATAGATTTAAAGCCTATACCCTTATATCCAGTCTTATCTATATCTCTTGCTTTTCCACTATCTCCACTTCCTACGTTACAAATCCCTTCAACATCTTCTTTTGAAAAGTGTCTACCTGTATGGCTAAAAATTAAATCTTTATCTAATAATTTTAAATTTACTTCAACATTAGCAACTCCTATTTCTTTAGGAGAGTCATCAGCATTCTGGAGTAATTCAAAAATAAATCTATTTGAATCTTCAAATACAGTTTTCGTTAGTACATTTAAAAGACTTGCAAGTGATCTAGAATTACCATCATTTTTTGTTTTTTCTTCGTATAAATTTTGTATAAACTTTTTTTCGTCCACAATTAAACTCCTTACATTCTATATTATAAATTATATGCTTTTATACTTTCAAAATAAACGTATAAATTCTTCTGGATATACTGCAGATTACGCACTATATTTTAAGATATGGGTATTTCTATAACTTTTCTATAAATAGTAAATTTATACTTTTAGGAACATTATACGTTTTCATAGCTTCATAAAACATAAAATTACTTTTTGTTTTCTAATTTTACATTACAACCATAACCTGTCCAATTCATCTGATTTTCTTAGTAATTCTTACACTATTTTATTACCGAGTTTAAGAATAATGGGCAGTTTAAACCTATCGAAAAACTTTGCCTTATATATATTATTATAGTGTCTATCCCAAGTTCTTCTTACTTATAATTTCTCACTATTTTTGAATCCAAAGCTTTCAATTAACTTTATCTCCTTATTGTTAAGTGTAGGAACTGCCCAGGCCAAAAGATATTTGGCTCTAGTACTCGCTACATATCCTATTCTTTTATCTTCACCTACTCCATTAATCCAGTGTTCTTTCCAGTGTCCTTGATCACTTCTAGAATTATTACTTGAAATTACTAAAGTGCTATCATAAGTGCATCCTTTCGCTCCATGTACTGTTGATATTTTAATTGTTTGAGCATCTTTAACCTCAGTATCTACAATCTCAATTAAATTTGTAACATCTACACCTCTATACCAAGTCCCAGTGCACAAATTCTCCAACCCTCTACTAGCATCATCAAACATTTTTAGCTTTTCATAATTGTTAATTAATATGTTTGGCAGTTCTTCCCTTGCATCTTTATACCATCCACTATATTTTCTATCATATTTAATTAGCTTCGTATTTTTATTGCAATCATTTAAAACATCCTTTAGGAATATTCTCCAAGCAAAAGATGAATTAATATCTTTTGCACAATAGTAATTATCTTTACTTTTAGCCCCACCAAACCATTTAGAAATTTGTTTGCCAGCATATTCTAAAGCTTTTTTCTTTAAGTATGGGGTTGCTGCATTCCATAATTGCATGGCGGATATTAAAAGATGTGTTTGATTTTTAGTTGAATCACCTAAAAGCTGATTTTTTAACTTATTTTGCTTTACAATTACACAAGATTTATTTTGGTCTAATTTGAATTTTTTTAATAACTCTATATATTTTTTAATGGCCTCCTCCGGTTCCTTAAACTGTATATAAATTGTACTACTCTTTCCGAACTTGTCTTCACTTTTACCTAATCCTTTATTATCTATATTTAATAATCTATTAGATAAATCCACAATAGGTTGACAACTTCTAAAGTTATCTGTAAGTTTTAATTTATTAAAATCTTTAACATATTCTCTTGTATATTCAGGATCAGTTTTCTTAAATTCAAATATAGATTGATTAATATCACCAACAAAGTGTAGTATTGCACCTTTTTCTTTTAATTTATTAAGAATTTGAATTTCAATCCATGATAGATCTTGACATTCATCTACTATAATTAAAGGAAACTTTTTTGCAATTATTTCAACTATTCTAGAGTTATCAAGCAACTGATATGCAATACAATTTAAGTCTTCATATGTCGCAAATCCATCTTTAATAAATTTGATCTTACAATCGTTAAACATATCTATTACGTAATCTTTTTTATATAACCAAGATTTATTTTGTTTTACCCTCAATTCGCTAACGTAAGTTTGAAAATTTTTACTATCGTAATATTCATTTACAACCTTACATATTCTATCGGTTTTTATAATAAGCTCCTCTTTTCGCCAATCATATGCAATTTGATGAGCAAAAATATCCATCATGTTACCTGAAGATGAAATATATGGTATTTTACATTTATATTTTTGTAACCAATGGTTTTTAAAGATATCAATATCTCTATCAATAATTCTAAAAGAATGATCATCATTTAGACAAATGTAATTCATATCTTTATATCCAAATGGTTGTGAAATATATCCTTGTAAGAAACTACTTAGAGTTCCTATATAATGAGGGTAAAGTGATGTTCCGGTAATAAATTGATTTACTCGTGATTTTATAACATCTGTGGCCTCATTAGTAAATGTTAAAATAGCAATACCTGCGTTATCGCCTTTACACCACTTTCTAATTTCATAAGCAGATTTCATCCCTACTACTTCAGTTTTACCACTTCCAGGGCATGCTTCTAAAAATACATTTTGTTTAATTGATGACAATATGTAACTTAGCTGCTCTTCTGTTCTTTCTTCAATTCTACAACAATTTAGATTTCCACATATACTTTTTTCTTTACTAATACTATTAAAACAATCAGCGCATTTTATATCGACTGGTTTACCGCATAGCACTCTTGCAATTTCATTGATCATTTCATTTATATTCATACAACTTCACCACCACAGGCCCATACAACAGCATTATATATATATTCAGGAACATTAAATATTTTTATTATCTCTTTGGTTGTTTTTATCTTATCTGAACTCTTTTGTTCAAGTTCTTTCACTTTTAAATTATACTGACTTTTAATTTTATCCGCTAAAACTTGTGCAAATATTCCTTTACCTAGTTTTTTATCACTTACTTTTTTATGAATGAATTCTGAGTTAACTTGGATATCATCTGCATTATATTTTTCAATTATATCTTTACATCTCTCTCTTGTTGGTCCAGTCTTTGAATACCAGCTACTTTCTAAAGATTCTATCATAATTCGAACATTACCCTCCATAGCTAAGTCATACTCGAAAGTCTTTAGGGGAGAATGATATAACCTTGCAAAACAACTTTTGTTAATCATAGGTATTAATTGTATTGCACTATTTTCCCCTTTAATTTTATCGCTTGGTTTTGGATATAAGTCCATAGAAAATTCCACATCTTCATTCTTTTTATTTTTACCTACAATTTTCTCTTTAGCTGGGTCATTATCCGTTATTCCAGCACACCTTAACGGTAGTTTAATTATACAATCACTTTCATCAATGTTGCAAAATAACTTCATAAAATGTTTGAAGTTTATTCCATTTATATTTATTATTGATACACCAGCCTCTTCAAGCGATTCAGGCAGTGCACTTTTATTAGTATTTAAATTATATTTGCGTAAACATATTTTAGCTAATTCAGGAATTATCATACTTTCACTTATTCCTTCAACTAAAATAACTCCCCTTGAAAAGAGCAAGGTAGATTTCGTAATATCCAACCATCTATTTATATAATTTTTACTATCACCCAAATTTAAATCTCTTAAAGATGTAGCTTTAATGGTATTCTCATCTTTATTTATGTGTATTAAATTATCTATATTTACTGAAGATGCCAATACTGGTGAATGTGTGGTAACGATAATTTGTATATGCTCATTATCTTCTGCTAATTTTTCAAGATGTTTTATGAGTTTTACTTGAAGCTGAGGATGAAGATGTGCTTCAGGTTCTTCAATCAATAATACGGTAAATAAATTATCAGATCTATTAGTTAATAAAAGCTCTGCAAAAACGGTTGCTATATATAAAAGATTATTGTATCCTAGGCTGTTTATTGCTATATCTCTAAATCGACTATTATCACTTTCATTTACATCGGGAAAAAATACCATCTTAATACTTTCAAGTATTTTATTAAATGATACATCTGCAAATTGAAGATTAATGCTCTGACCAAATTTTTCGCCCATCGCTGACAATATTATGTTATTAATATCATTTCTTGCCTTTTTAATTTCATTATACTTACTATCAGTATTTTCTATAATATCATTATTAAATTTTTCAACATTATTGACAAGTTTATCTTCACTATTTTTATCTAAGTATTGTTTTTTTAATAGTTTAGCTAGTCTCGATTTTTTACCATTAGTTAACTTTTCTTCTGCATCTCGTAAAGGTGGTAAGTATATGCAATCTATATAATCAAAAGTTTCTTCCTCAAATAAACTTGATTTAGAAGCCCCTCCCCATATGTGCTTCTTATAATATCCTTTTTTATTAGGGTTAGTATTAACCTCTAAATGTAACTTTGCGTTAAAGTCTGCATCACACCAAGTTAAAAAAGTAACCTCTTCATCCTCAGACAAGCTATCAAGACACACATCAATCTTAAATCCTTGTAAAGGATCACCACCATTAAATTCTCTGTAAAAGTCATCTTCATTAATGTTCAAATATGAAAATTCATTTTCTTTTAAAATCAACCTTAGTGCATTTATTACAGTTGTCTTACCTGATGCATTCTCTCCAACTAAGATGTTTAAGCCTTTATGAAACTTTACCTCTGCCTTTTCTTTACAATTTTTATATCCTTCAATATTAAGTGTAGATATATACACATACAACTCCACCTTTCGACTTCTAATTATTTATATTAAGTGTTTTAAATCTATTAGTACTTCAATTCACATACTTCATAAAACATCCGTAATTTTCCTTAAAGATTTTTATAGAAAATTAAAAAATATCTTCATCAATAACAATGTTATGTGGCAAATTCATTGTGCCAGAAACAATAGAATATCTTTCTAGATCGTTTAGCTTTAGCGAAATACCATATAGCAAAATACATTGTGATACATAAAAGTATGAAGAGGTATCATGTAAATTTACTATATACTTCAAAATTTCTTCTTGAATTAAAGAACTTTCTTTAATAAAATTATCATTTCCTAATCGTCATATATGATTGACAGGAAGTTGTATTAGGCATTCTTAATCCGATTATACATTCAGGAGTTATGTCATAATTTAAAAAAGACAGGCCAGAACTGAAGTTAAGATTATGTTAACCAAATTCTACAAATTGCAATTTATCTATTATTTTTTAATATTTCACATATAGTATCATAGGCACTTTTTTGAGGACAATAATAAACTTCTCTTTCTACTCCTAAATAATAATATACAGATTTTAATTTTTTATAAAAACTGAAATCGCAAGTTATAAATATATCGCAGTACAATCCATATATTGCATGAGAAACATCATGTATACTAGAAATAGCCTTATCTTCTTCTTTCTCTTTACAATATCCATTAGCATTCAAAAGCTCAAATAATGTTTCAAAAGCTAGCTCTGTTTCATATCTTGAACACTCTTCTTCTTTACATAAAAACTTCTTTATTCTAAAATCATTACGGATTTTTAAAATTTGCCTATTTTTATCTAGTTTATCGTTATTTCTACTTATTACATTATTTATTCCTTCTATATGATTAAGAATTTCATTACAATTAAAAAATTCAACAGCTTCTTTAATATAATGATTATCCCATATGTCCTTATCACTTAAATTAGGAATGTTAGTTACTGTTTTGTCATCTAATCTTTTATCTCTAACTTCTATAGCCTTATCATAAATTTCTTTCCCATGCATCTTTATTAAATCTGTAGTATCCTCTTGGGAAACCCTTCCAAAGCACTCCAGTGTAGATTCTTTTATTATACAATTTATAGTTTTACTTGAAAAAAAACCTGGCACAATATCTTTTTTACCTGTAAGCAATTCTATGCATTTCATCAAAGAAATTATATAATCAATATCAACCTTTTTATATCCCATTAGATCAAGATAGAATTCCATTAATCCTTTTAGTTCCTCATCTTGAAATGTACACTCTTTTACCTTTTGTTCGTTTACTAATGAGGATTTAAATTTCTTGAATATTTCTTCAATATGTGCTGGACTATAATAATATAAATAATTCTTTTTTATACTACATAAATAGTGAAATATAGTTGCATTATTTTCTGCCAATATAATAATATTGTGATCTAAATATACTTTTTTTTTCATTTTATTTATCCCCTACCAATCTACTGATTATATGAATAGTCTTTACTTTGTAGTTATTTATGTTGACGACATTTCTTAAATAAAATATTTATATACTTTTACTTCTTGTTATTAGTCTAATGGGTATATGGATTATGGGAAGTTGATAGCATAGGTATTATCTACATCCCATATAAATAATACATTTTTTTAGATAAGTATGACTATACAAAGAGCATATTACGTTCATTTATTCAACCATACAAATTGGAACTTATTATAATATTCCTACACCTTTTTTATTATGTGTGTCATAATTTTTTTCATAAAAACAAACTTTAATTCCTGAATGGTCTGTAAAAGTTTGATTACAATGTTGATAATCAGGATGCGTTTCATTTACTTCATCAATATATTCAATTTCATAACGAAATTTATCATTAAATGCCTTTGATACAAATATGTGGTCTAATTTTCTTCCACGACTTGTTAAATAGTATGTATGGTGGCATATACCATTTTCCTCAAAATCATCTATCAATTCAATATACTTATTAGCTTCTATCATTTTCAAAAAAACATGATTCTCTTCATAATTTTTTACTGTTTGATCTTTTTTTGCCGCATTAAAATCTCCCAAAATAATAGTATAAGGGTTTTGAATTTGGGATAAATACTTTAAAAGTGAAACTCTCAATTGAATGGCGTATGTTGCTGATATATGGAGATTTATTATTCTAATTCTTTCATCACAAAATTTAATCCATTTTTCAGCCCAATATCCACTTTTAAAAGAATAACCAGGACAACCTATAAATAACTTTTCCCAAATTTCACTGATCTCTTTGTTGGAATTTAATCCCATTTTATAATTCTTATTATTGTTAACATAAAATCCTGTAAAAAATTGTGATTGTCCTTCTGCCTGTCCATCAAATGAACCAATTAACTTATTTGCTTCTATAAATTCTTTTTCATTTATATGAGCTGGTAGTTCTTGTCCTGCTACTATATCAGCATCATAATGTTTTAAATAATTTACTACTGCAGTTTTATTCTTATTCTTATTTTCAAGACGGTTTTCACCCTTTTTATAGTTTATATTTCCTTTGAAATTTTGACTAATTATAATTAGCTTTTCTTTATTCACCATAATAATCTCCTTTGCAAATTACTATTTATTGAATTGTTTTTCATCTTTTATTAAACTTTCTATTATTAGCCTAATGGGTGTATATAATCAATACATAGTTCATTCTCCTTACTTCTTTAATTTTAATGTTATTATTAATTAGTGGCATTTGTTGCCGATTGTCGATATATAATGCTCCCCTTCGCCATAATACAGATATACAGTTCTTATTTATAACTTAATATTACCAATAATCCTCCAAAATGGATCATACCCTGTAACAATGGTTACTATGGAGCTTATTAGCGCAATGACTGCAACCAAGAAGGCAATAAATTTCACAAAAAAGTTATTTGTTAAATTGTTATATGTCCTGTATCGCATTAAACCACTCCAGTACATAAGTGAAATTGGTAATACAACAATAGATCGTACGCCCTCCCTAAGCCAAATCAATGGGTTTTTCACCTCTGAAAATACTTCCTCATATTCCGAATTCAATTCACCAATATATGTTAGGATTGTATCATCTATTAAGGTAGCCTCGTCCTGAAGCATACTTCTACCAAACCCTAAGCCACTGAATTGGCGGTATTCAGTTAGCATGTTACTTATACCATTTAAAATTATTTGATACCCATTAATCATATAGTTTGCGCCTGCAGGTGTATAATTGCATGAAATACCATATATGTTAACTTGTTTTTGAATTTTGGAGCTGTTCAGCTTTAGCCACTGGTAAAGTTCATTATCGAAATTAGCCTGGAATAATCTATTTGAAAATTCCCTAAGCTTGTTCAAAAACTCTATAGCAGATAATCGCTTGTTTATTACTCCTCTTAGCAATATGCATGTTTTTGCAAAGCCAATTACGCAAAGCAGTATTACCGCTACTAGCGGGTATAATTTCCGCATTAATTTTCACTCCTTTTGCTGACTTCTTTGTCATACAATCCAATTAGTAAGAATTACAATCAATAATTTTCTATATATTTAATCATTGTTTGTAATATGTATACCTTTGTTAAACTCAATTGTTTTGTACTCATAAATTATGGAGTTAAAATAACTTACAATAAATTTGCTTTAAAAAACTTATTACAACTACCAATTATTAGCCATATGTGAAGTTAATGAACTTTTATTAATCTTTCTGTAACAATGGATTTCAAGTATGTAATTACTTATTATAATTAATCAAAAATTTATAACTAAAAAATAATTTTAACTATTATCAGATAATTTAATACTGTTATTGATATACAATGCAATTTCACTTATCCAATTGTTTAGATCCATATCCATAAAAGTTATTTGATTGTTAATAACCGCATTTTTTAACGTTGTCAATCTATCTATAAGAGTAAGTGGTATTTTATCCTTGGTATAATTAAAATACATCTCTATCTCCTTAGCTTTTTCTTTTAGCTTATTTGTTAAACAACCTTTTTCTCCATTATCTAAGCCCTTTGTATAATTTAGATATTGTGAATATTCCCAAAGTGCTAGTAGGAAAATATCTATGCCCTCAAATTCTGTATTTTGTATGTTATTTTTTAATTCGATATGCACTTGAAAGCAACTTAGATGTTGCATTGTAATCTCGCATGGAAAAGTAGTTGACATTATATCCATATCTAGGATTTCACCATTCTCTATGCATTTTTTCATTTTCTTAAATAAATTAGTATTAATTTTAATTCCGCTTGGTGAGGCTTGTAGTTGACTATTAATCGCTACAAG
>JBLHPD010000035.1:0-29125 GCA_047624165.1 Clostridium sp.
AATTATTGTAGGGCTTCAAACAGATTATTGTATTGATGCTACTATAAAATGTGGATTTGAACATGGATTTAATATTATAGTTCCAGCGTATGCAAATACAACAGTTAATAATAAGTTTATGTCTTCAGATCAAAGTTATAAATACTACAATGAATTTATGTGGAATTGTAGATATGCAGAATGTATTTCACTGTATGAAACACTTAAAAGAATGAAATAGTCAAAAACAGAAATATGGTTATAAATAATATAACGCTAGTGGTGATGATATATTGGATTCACTAGAAAAATTTCAGAACTCAGATGGAGGTTTTGGTAAAGGTATTGAACCCGATTTTAAACTTATACATTCCTCGCCGATGGCAACATCAATTGGTTTAAGATATTTGAGTAAGCTAGATAATAGTGATAAGGCACAAAATATGATTGCAAAAGCTGTTGAATATCTTGAATCAACTTTTGATACTAATAGAAATGGTTGGTATAGTGTTTCAAGTAATGTTAACAGTTATCCTCATGCACCTTGGTGGGAATTTAGAAATGATATAAACATGACAATTATTGACTATTCATGGGGTAATCCTACTGCTGAATTGATAGGGTATCTTTATAAATATAAGGAATATCTTAATAAACTAGATATTTATTCATTAAGAAGTTATGCTATAACTAATTTGAATAAACGTACAGAATTTAACTCGGAACATGAAATAATTTGTTATATTCATATGTATAATGCTATAGACGAAGAATTTTCTAGCCAACTTGTAGATAAACTAAAATTAGCTGTTTCTCAATTGGTTAACATAAACCAATCTGAATGGATTAATTATGTGCCGACACCATTAAAATTTATAAACTTCAATTCTAAGAACTTTTTTGGAATTGAGTGTAAATTCATAGATCAAAACTTAGATTATTTAGTAGATAGACTTGAAGAAGATGGTAAGATATTGACTTCATGGCAGTGGGACAGATATTTAGAAGAATGGGAAATTGCTAAAATTGAATGGATGGGAATCCTAACACTTGATGCTTTATTATCTTTATATAAGTTTAATCGAATATAGATGCGGTTATAATGGATATACTGTATTGTCCATCTTCAATGTGTTAATTAATAGGTGTTTTG
This sequence comes from Clostridium sp., assembly GCA_047624165.1. Taxonomy (GTDB): domain Bacteria; phylum Bacillota; class Clostridia; order Clostridiales; family Clostridiaceae; genus Clostridium_AD. Next base: position 1,133 of record JBLHPD010000035.1, read on the forward strand.
AGAAAATGTAAATAATACTCATAGTACTCAATATTCATATGATGCACTAATATACCAAGGAGGTAGAAAAAGTAATGAAACTTACACACAGTTGTATAATTACTCAAAATGTAAAGAAATTAAGTGGTTTCTATAAAGAAGTTTTACAAATTGAACCACAGGATTATGGAGATGAATATGTTGAATTCCCAACCGATTGCGGAGTCCTTTCTTTATTTAGTTTTAAAGCCCATGAAGAACTTGCAGAAGGGTCAGTAAAACCAGCTTCGAATGGATGCCTTGAACTTGAATTTAATGTAGATAATGTAGACGAAGAATATATTCGAATACAAGAATTTGATGTAGAGATAGTGAAGCATCTTACAACTCAACCATGGGGTAATCGTTCATTTTATTTTAGAGACCCAGATGGTAACTTAATTAATTTTTATACACGTACAAGATAAAAAGTAACAGAGTAATCTAGTTCATAATCTTCATAAATAGTGAATTAAGTAATGAATAGATTAGTGGAAACTGCACTTACCATAGAGGGTACAAGACCTGACACTTCATATAACAAAATATTGTCGTTCGCCTTTGCTTGAGAGTGGGTTGAGGTTGGACAAGCTATGCATGTAAGTGGATGTTTCAACCTAAGAAAATCAAGAAAATAATGCAAAGGAATATTTCTTCGCTAAGCCCATCGGGTTTTATTATATAATCAATACTAATAATTATTGGAGGAATTAGAATGTTATTTAATGATATAAAAACAGAAAGATTAGTTCTTAAAAATATAGCCATTGACGACAGAATTTTTATATTTAGCCAGTTTTCAGATGATGTAGTAACTAAATACCTACTTGATAGGGAGCCAGTAACTGATATGGAAGGTGCAGATGAAATCATTACATTTTATTTACAGCCTGAATCACGATTTCAACACCGTTGGGTTATCGTGCGGAAATCAGATGGCATTAAAATGGGAACATGTGGGTTTCATCGCTGGAATCAGAAAGATTGTAAGGTCGAAGTCGGTTATGACCTCAAAGAAGAATTCTGGGGAAATGGTTATATGCAAGAGGCAATGAAAGAAATCGTCGCAATCGCTGTGGACTCTATGCACATAAAAGAGATAAATGCATGTATTTATATTGAAAATCAAAGGTCAATTCGTCTTGTGGAAAACCTTGGTTTTGTTTTATCTGGTTCAAGTTATGAATTGTTTAGAGAAAAAGAGTACTTGCATAATAGATACTCGCTTTATATTCCCCAATCAATATAATCTATGATATAAGTTAGTGGAATTAATGTTATTTAGACGTAGTTGTATATTATGGAGATTTAAGCATTATATATATTTTGATAAAAGTGAGGTAATTTAACTGTGGAACATAAAAGTGTAAAATCAGAGCGTGGTACAACACATTATTGGATAAACAGAAATGTGGATGAAAATACAAGGTGCATTGTATTTACACATGGGTTAACCGCAAATCATATGATGTTTGAAAAACAAGTTGAATATTTTTCAAACAAATATACCGTCATTACATGGGACGTTCCTTTACATGGAGAATCTCGCCCTTATACCAATTTTTCTTATGAAAATACCGCTATAGAATTGAAAACAATACTTGATGCTGAGAATATTCGGCTGGTTATATTGGTTGGTATGTCAATGGGTGGATATCCAAGTCAGGAATTTGCAATACGGTATCCCGACAAATTAAGTGCGTTTATTGCTTTAGATACCACACCATTAGGATTGTGTTACTATTCTGCATTAGACAGGTGGTGGCTTAAACAGGTTGAACCGATGGCAAAATGGTTTACTGATAAATTGTTACGCAATAGTATGGCAAAATCGGTTTCAAAAACACAATATGCCTATGATATGATGCTAAAAATGCTGGAGCCTTTGAGTAAGGCTGATATTGTTGAACAAATGGGCATAGCATATGGCAGAGTTTTTGACAGAAAAGAGTCAGTACATTTTGATTTTCCTGTTCTGATTTTAATTGGTGAACATGACAAAACAGGAAAAGTAAAGCAATATTGTGAAGCATGGTCAAAAAAAGAGGGCTATCCGTTGCATATAATCAAAGGCGCGTCACATTTTTCTAATGCAGATAACTATGATGATGTTAATAAAGAAATAAGCAATTTCATCTGTGGATTATGATCATATTCAATAATTAAAGTTAAGTCACATCGTTCATACAGTACGTAATAAATCAAATGATAACTGGAGTATGTCTTCCTCAAAGTTTAGTGACCCAAAAGTATTAATTGCAATGGGGATGCAAGATGATGTTCTTGATGTGAGTTGTAATGATGAATTCATTGATGAAGGATTATCACATGGGTGGAATATTGTAAAGCTTATTCATTCATTTGGAGAACATGGATTTGATGCATTTGATGAAGGTGAAGAGACAAATCAAATAATTCGGAGAACAATTGACTTTTTAAGTGATGAACATTAGAATTGCCAAACTTTGTCAAACACACGTTATACGGAATTTAGATTTAAAAATTAATTACTCATAAGTATTGGTTTAACCTGCTTGAAACATAATTATATTTTATGGTGAAATCAAAGGGGGAGCACAGAGGTTGTTTGAATAGCAATTGCTCATGGAATGGATAGGTTAATAATAACGTGCAATCCTAATAACTTTCCTTCTAGAATAACTTGCGAGAAGGTAGGGCTTAAACTAAAAGAGATAGTAGTCTTGCCACCATATAATGAAATGTACCAAAATGGTGAAAGACAAGAGTGTATATATGAATGTAATTTACGAGAGTAGTTTTTCATAATACTTAGTATATTGCATCATAATTATTAAATTTGACCTGAGTGAGATGTAGTTGTAAGACCACCTATAACAAAATGTTGTCATCCGCCTTGGCTGGTGGACTATTTTTATATGGAAATATGTGTGAAGGGTCAGAATTATCACAAAGGTTGGAAGTGCAAATTTTAATCTTTGCTGCTTAGTGCTTCTGTTATATGGTGTATAAATTTGAAAGTTTCTGTGGAGATTTAGCACAATGGAGGTTATAATTAAATGTATATACAAAATATTCATAAATAAGGAAAATATAGATGAATTGGATGAGGGGGATGTAATGGGGCATAGTAACGTTTTTTACGATGAAATTAAAGAAGAATTAAAGACGGGAGATATTATTCTTTTTCACGGTGTACTTTTAAGTAGTGAACTGAATGAGGTTATGACTGGAGTTCAGTGGTCTCATGTTGGGATGGTAATAAGACCAGAGGATATAGGAATAAATGATAGGGAAGGATTGTTGCTATGGGAATCAAACACTCTCGTGAATTTGCAGGATGTTGAACTTAACAAATCCAAAATGGGTCCAATGCTTATTAATTTGCGTAAGCGCCTCATAACAGATGTAAAGGATAAGAAAGATAGTAAATTTCAACTTCGTTATAATCAATGCCAGATTTCTGAGGAAATGATAGAAAAACTTAAATTATTTATCAAAGAGGTACATTCAGATACTTTTGTTAAAACCAGTTTAGATATGAAAATAGAATTTCTTGAAGGTAGAATTTTTAATAAGAAAATCAATAATAATGATTATTTTTGCAGTGAATTAATTGCAGATACCTATATTCACATGGGTCTTTTAACAACAAAATATCCAGCTAACAGTTACGAACCAAAAGATTTTTCTAGTGAAGGTATTTTACCTTTCATTAAGAGAGGAAACCTAATAGATGGAGCATTTATTCATGTTCCATAAAATTAATTTATTTATAAAAAAGAAAAATCTAATTGGTGTATTGTTAGTAATAATAATGTTTTCTTTGTGTGGTTGCTCAATTAAAGATAATAACATACCAAAAGCTTCAGAGGGAAAACTTGATTTAAGTAACTGGAATTTTGAAAAGGATGGAACTATTTTGTTAGATGGGCAGTGGGAGCTATATTGGGAACAATTATTAGAACCTAAGGATTTTAAAAACAATGCTAAAAAGAAGACAATAGATTTTTTGAAAGTTCCTGGTTCACTTACTACCACAGTAAATAATAAAAAACTACCCAAATATGGATATGGAACCATGCGACTTTTAATTAATATGAATGCGGACAAGGACAAGCTTTATGGAATCAGAACCCAGTTCATACTTTCGGCCTCAAAAATATGGATAAATGGGAAATTAGCAACTTCAGTTGGAGTGGTAAGTAAGGATGAAAGTAATGCAACGGGAAGTTTTGAACATCAAATATCTGCCTTCTCAAATGAAGGTAGTGAGGTAGAAATTGTAATTCAAATGTCGAATTTCAACAATATTAAAGGAAAGGTTACAGGTATCATTTTAGGAAATACTAAACAAATAAAAAGAGAGTATATTGTAGGTGTAGCTACAGATCTGATTATCTTTGGATGCATTTTTATTATTGGAATTTATCATTTTGCATTGTATTATAAAAGACAAAAGTGCAAGGAATCCATGTATTTTGGAGTGTTTTGTTTAATAATTGCACTAAGAAATCTTTTAGTAAGTCAAAGAGTTATATTTGAGTTTTACCCGGATATTCCTTTTAGTATATTTAATAAAATTGCGTATTTAACAGCATATCTTGCACTACCATTTTTAACTATGTTTTTGAGTGAACTCTTTGACAAAGAAATTTCACGAAAAGTAGTGAATATAGTGAAAATTGTTTCAATAGGTTTTAGCTTAATAACAATATTTACGAATATTGAGTTTTATGATAAATTTTTAATATATTTCGAAGTATTCAGCATTATAATTCTTAGCTATATTTTATTTAATGTTGTTAAAGCTACTATTAGTAAAAAACAAGGAGCTTTTATCATTTTATTTGGATTTGTTGTTTTTTTAATTACTATAGTTCATGATATGTTTTTACAAGCTGGAATACTATACACAAATTCACTTGCACCATCTGGATTCGTTATTTTTATATTTTCACAGGCTTATATGTTGGCATCTAAATTTTCTAATGCCTTCACTGAAGTGGAAAAACTTGTTGAAGAAAACAAAGCTATGTATACTGATGAATTAACAGGACTTCTTAATAGACGAGGGTTTTATGATCAGGTTGGTAGTTTATATAAAGATGAATTTAGCACAAATGGTAAGTTTGTAATGTTTTATGGAGATTTAAATAAATTAAAAACTATAAATGATTCTTTCGGACATAAAGAAGGCGATGAAGCATTAATGATGACAGCTAAAATTTTAAAAAAGTCCTTTGGACAGGAAGATATAGTAGCACGTATGAGTGGAGATGAGTTTACTGCTATTGCAGTTAACAAAGAATCAGAAGAGGAAGCAAAGCAAAGTATAAAAAATATTAACACTAATTTCTATAAGTATAATTCTATTTCAAAGAAACCCTATAGGTTATCAATTAGTATAGGGTATGCCATTTATTTACCTAACCTAAATGCTAAATTTGAGGATTTGATGCATGAAGCTGATACTATGCTTTATGCTGAGAAGAGTAAGCTTAAAAGCTATAGAGATAGGTGATTTTTTTAACTATTTCAATATAAAAGATAATTCACATCGGTAGAATGCTATGATAAGACCATTAGATATATAAAGGAGAATTTGTATGGGAATGAATGGTTTTTCGATTATTGTTGCAGTAATTAATTTTGCCTTATTATTTGCTATCATAATAGTGATATATAAAGCAATACAAGGTCTTAAAAATTTTGTTAATAGAAATAAAGAGATGTATAAAAAGATAGATGTTATTCTAAGCAAATCAGAAAATAAAGAAAATAATTGAAGTTTAGAGTTAGTTCACAAGAGTAATATTATACTGAGATCATATATATTTGAAGGAGTTGATACCTAATGAATAGAAAAGATGTAGGATTGCGAAACGAAACTGTATCAGATTATAGAAAGGTTGAAGAACTTACAAGAGAAGCCTTTTGGAATCAACATGTTCCAGGATGTGATGAACATTATCTTTTACACATTATGAGAAAAGCTGATTCATTTATTCGCGAATTGGATATTGTTGCAGAAGTGAATGGGAAAATCGTCGGTAATATCGTTTACACTAAAGCTAAAATTGTTGATGATAACGGTGCTTACCATAATGTGATTTCTTTTGGTCCCATTTCTGTATTACCTACTTTTCAGGGAAAAGGAATTGGTAGAATTTTAATAGAATATACTAAGACAATGGCAAAAGAGCTCGGTTACACAGCAATACTTATTTATGGTGACCCAGACTATTACAGCCGATCTGGGTTTACTTTGGCAGAAAATTATAAAATTGGGACTTCTGACAATATGTATGCAGTTCCACTACAGGCATTGGAATTATATCCTGGAGCATTGTCTAATATAAGTGGCCGTTTTTTAGAAGATGAAATTTATGAAATAGACGAAATGGCAGCTAAAGAATTTGATCAAGGATTTTCATCTAAAGAACCGTTCAGTGACCTACCTAGACAAATAAGATTTCGCCATTTGGTAGAAATGAGGAAGCCAAGATTACGAGCATAATCTAAACAGTATTGGCAACTTTCGTATGCAATATCATAAAAATTGTAGAGGGTTTATCAGCTAAATTAATTTATTGTACAGGTGATGAAGAGGGCATACAAGCTGTAATAATCACTTGAATACTGATTTTAAGACCTTAGATAAGCAATAATTTGCTTTATTTATGAATTAATTATATTCTCAAAATTAAGAGATATGTTTAAATTTAAAAAAGTTAAACAGTAGTTTGAAATAAATAATATTTATATAAGTAGGAGAAATGATAAAATGAAAAGCACTAATATCTATGCTATCCATGGTTATACATCTTCCAGCCAAGAAGAATGGTTTCCATGGCTTAAAGAACAGTTTAAAAATAGTCCTGTTAAAATTTATATTCCCAATATGCCTGATTCCGGGGATCCACATCTTGAATCTTGGCTTAAACATCTTCGTAAAAATGTTTTGGATATTGATGAAAATACGATATTTATCGGTCATAGTCTTGGATGTGTTACGCTACTGCGCTATATTCTCGAAAAAAACATAAAAATTAAAGGTGCAATACTTGTTTCAGGTTTCATAAATGAAAATCCCATGGATGAACAAACAGAAGGCCTTCAAGAATTTGTAGATGGATCACTTGACATTTCAAGAATAAAAAGTCTAATTTCATCAAGAATTGTTATTACTGCAACAGATGATGATATTGTTCCAACCGAAGCAACACAAAAATTAGCCAAAGCGTTAGATGCAAATCTTATTATTCTTTCAGCAGGAAAGCATTTTATTGCTCGTGATGGACATGTTGATTTCCCTATTTTATTGAATGAAATCCAGAAATTGATACAGAATGTTGGAAATTGAAAGTAATATAAATTATAAAGGGGAAATTTAAAATGGTAGGTACAGGAAAAGAAATGGGTAACGTAGAATTTGAACAGCTACATAAAGAGAAAGATTACAAACTAAATTTAAAAAAAGAAACTCAACATTTTATAATTTATTACACCGAAGTTGACAAGACATGTATAGAAACAGTTTCAGATGTTCTTGAAAATAATTATAATAGAATTGCAATTATTTATAAGCAACAACTTCAAGAGAAATTGACTATTGAGATTCATTCAGACATTAATCAACTTCATATTGCTTTAGGATTTCCGAATGCACCTGATTGGATAAGAGGAGGTATTGGGGTAGACAAAATTGTAATAGCGTCTCCTTTAAATCCACCACCAGGTTCAAAATTCGATAACGTCTTAAATACAGCGGTTCACGAGTTTGTGCATATCATAGTAAATAAAATAAATGATGACACACCCAGATGGCTGAATGAAGGGATTGCATGTTACGAAGCAAAAGACAATAATGAGAACTGGATAAGGGAAACCGTTATGAATGGTTTAATAAATAATACGATTCCTACATTCAGAGATTTAGATACTGGCGAGGATTTTGAAACATTCTTCAACCGTAATGGATATCAATACTCATACACAATAGTAGAATTAATAATTGAAGAGTTTGGTTATGATAAGTTACATAATTTAATAGAGTTGCCTAATAACTTTGTAGGTATTTTGGGCATAACAGAGAATCAATTGCAGAATAAATGGGTGGAGTATATTAAAAAGAATTATCGTATAAATAGTTTTGAATTTAATTCTATTGAGACATAGTTTCGAAATATAGGCAATTTGAATAATTTATTAACACTATATGAAAAGGAGAGTTTTATATGAAAAATTTAGGATCGAAAACTATAGAAACTGAAAGACTTATATTACGGAAGTTTCAACTATCGGACGCTAATGATATGTACAAAAATTGGGCAAGTGATGATGAGGTAACCAAATTTTTAACTTGGCCAACTCATACAGATGTAGAAGTAAGTCGTATGGTACTTGATACATGGCTTAAAGGCTATTCTGATGATAAAAACTACCAATGGTGTATTGAGCTGAAAAGCACAGGAGAAGCTATTGGCAGTATTGGTGTAGTTGAAAATAAAGAAAATATTGACGCAGTGGAAATTGGATATTGCATTGGGAGAAAATTCTGGAATCAAGGGCTCACTTCGGAAGCATTTAAAGCTTTAATACGATTTTTCTTTCAGGAGGTAGGGGTTAATCGTATAGAGGCAAGACATGATTCACTTAATTCAAACTCGGGGAAAGTAATGCTTAAATGTGGTTTAAAATACGAGGGAACAAGGATAAAAGCAGATAGAAACAATATGGGAATTTGTGATGTGGTAATGTATGGTTTATTAAACTGGAGGTTATAGGGATATATCATTTATATAATGGGAGGTAAATTATGAATAAGAATAATGACAAAAGTTTGCATATACTTACTTTTATAATTATTATTTTGGGTATTATGACATCTTCAATAGGTCTTCTGTATACAACTGGTGGAAAAGCTTTTGATTTTGTGAATCAATATGGTGACACGGTAAAAATATATGGAGATGGACTATATGCACGTGATTCGTATTTTATGGCACCAATATCTCGTGGAACAGATTTTACAATTATATGTTTTGTCATTCCAATATTAATAGTAGCATTAATTCTAGATATAAAAAAGAAGACATTAAAAAGTAGATTGTACTTGATGTCAGTCATTTCAGTCTTCACTTATTATTCGGCAAGTATAGCATTTGGTGTAACCTATAATATGTTGCATTTAGTATATATTGCACTTTTTTCAGCCAGTCTGTTTGGATTAATTATTGCAATGGGAAGTTTAGATAAAAAACAGGTAGAAGATAGCATGGGAGATGCATTACCATACAAAGGAATAAATATCTTCTTAGCTTTAACAGGAATTGCATTGATTGTGGCTTGGCTTCCCGACATTATTAATTCATTAGTTGCTGGTCGTTCTTTAGAATTGATTGAAGTATACACAACAGCGGTTACATATGTCTTAGATATGGGTGTGATTGCTCCTACCGCTTTTATTTGCTTGTTTTTATTGAAAAAGCGAAGTGGAATGGGATATATTTTATTAGTTATGTTATTAACAGTTTGCATCATAATTGGAATAATGCTTCCAATCCAGACGGTATTTCAAGTATCATCAGGGATTGAGCTTCCTTTTGCAGTCATTATAACAAAGGTGTCAAGCTTTGTTCTCCTTGCATTATTTGCATTATATTTTAATATAAAATTCTTTAAAAATATTAAATAGTTAAAGTAACCGATATTGATAATTTGAGGCAATATTATCAATCCTTGCATTTAATGTTAAAGCAAAAAAACGAAAATTATTTATTAGAAATTTTATAAAATATGCAGACAATGCCGGGATTGAAAAATTTGAATAGCCTCAATAATTTTAATTTAAGGAGAAACTCTAATGAATATTTATCTATTAAGACATGGTCAGACAAATTTGAATAGAGATGGAAAATATCAAGGAGCAGTTGATAAAGAAATCAATGAATTTGGAAAGAAACAGGCTGAATTACTTGGTAATAGATTAAAAAAATATAAGATTGATATAATTTATTCAAGTGACTTAAAAAGGGTAGTACAAACTTCTGAAATAATAAATAAGTATATTAATGCTGATATTATTATTAAAGAAGAACTTAGAGAAATAAACATGGGGGAATGGGATACTTTAAGTATAGAAGATAGATATATAATAGATGAGAAACATGCAAATGAATGGGCCAAGCATTTAGAAGATTTACCTTATCCGGGTGGAGAGTGCGGTGGAGACGTTTGTAAGAGAGCTAGTATGGTTATAGATGAGATATCAGGCGGAATACATAAGAATGTGGCTATCGTAACTTCAGGTGGAACTATAGCAATATTGCTAAGTAAATTTATGGGGTTAGATCAACATAAACGATTTAATATGGAAATTGATAATTGTAGTATAAGTATTGTGAAATATGATGATAGAGATAAAAAAACAACAGTAAAATGTATTAATGATACCGGACATTTAGATGATTTAATTTGCTTACCTGTTTATTAAGAAAGAATACTTATTTGGAGGTAATTTAAATGGAGATATTTGCAAAACCAGCTGTGGGGGCAATAATAGAAAAAAATATAAATGGTGTTTTATATATTTTAATTCAAGAAAGATATAAAGCAGATGATGTTTCAGCTAATGGTTTAATTGAAATTCCAGCTGGAAAAGTAAGAGAATATGAAAATATATTTGACGGTTTACGCAGAGAAGTATGGGAAGAAACGGGATTGAAATTAACAGAAATAGAAGGAGAAAAAGAAACTGTACTATGTAATTGCAACGGATATACAGTTATAAGCTTTAATCCATTCTATTCATCACAAAACTTAAGTGGTGGTTACTCAATAATGTTACAAACTTTTATATGTAAAGCGACAGGTGAATTATTGCAACAATCCGATGAATCAGTAAACATTAGATGGATTTCAGTTCAAAATCTTAAAATATTAATAGAAGAAAATGAAAATATATTTTATCCTATGCATATTAATGCTTTGAAAAAATATATAAATGATAAAGAAGGGAAGTGAGTATTTAGTGTTGGCGGATATTTTATTAAGAACTCTCTCACTAAATAAGAAATATGATCTCATTATTAAATAAAAAATCAATTATAGTTATTATTACAGTTTTGGCTTTGGGTCTTATGGTAGGATGTTCAAGTATAAAAAAGACTTCAAGTGATACCACAAGTAGTAATAAAAGTAAAAATGAAGTTTCAAATAGTGCTAAAGGTACTAATGAATTAGAAACAGATAAAATAAGCAAACCTAATGAACAAGAAAATGTGGCTAAACAAAATAGCACTACTACAAACAATAGTACACCAGTAAGCAATAATAATAAGCCAAGTCAAGCTTCTACCAAAAACTATGATGATATTACTGAAAAAACTAAAAATTATATTCTTAATGGTCAAGGAAATAAACCAGACGCACTAAAAATAAAATGGAGTCCAACATTCCTAAATCGAGTTGATATTGAAAGTTTATATAAACAACATTTAGCTAATGGAGGTAATGCTGACGACTTAGAGAGCTTTGCCAAATATATGACTCTAAACGCACCTATTCCCAGTGACTGGAAAGATCTATTTGGAAAAGATTTATATGATATATATGGGGAAAAAGCTGTTAGATTAGAACATTTGAATGGTGATTTATACCAAGCATATATTGTGAAAAATGGTTCGGAAATACCTTATGCTGCAGTTTCATCAAGAACCGGTTATTTTCATGGATAATTATTTACATAATAAAAAGAATGATTGATGATAACTCAATAGAGGGAATAATACTTGGTTGTACAGAGTTACCATTAATACTTACAAAAGGTGAATTAGGTATAACTGTTTTTAATACTACCAAAATACATGTAGAAAATATCATAAATTATTACTTACATATTAATGCTGATAATTTATAAATTGCGTAATAAAAGTTAACTTAATTATTTTATGGAGGTCTATATGAAAATTATAAATGATTCAGTAATCATAGTGCTACATGAAATATATGGGATCAATCATCATATTAAGATGGTATGTGAGAAATTTACTATGGCTGGATATGATATTATTTGCCCTAATTTAATTGATCTAAATAACCCTTTTAGTTACAATTTAGAAAAAGAAGCCTATCAACATTTTATAAATAAGATTGGGTTTGATTTAGCATCTAAGCAAGTGAAACAGCTAATAGTACAAGCCAAAAAACAATATAGGCACGTATTTTTATTAGGCTATAGCATAGGTGCAACCATTGCATGGTTATGCAGCAGTGAAGATAATATGTGTGATGGTATCATAGGGTACTATGGGTCACGGATTAGAGACTACATTTATATTACTCCCAAATGTCCGGTTTTACTTATTTTCCCTACTGAAGAGAAATCATTCGATGTTAAAAAATTAGTTATTACTTTGAAAAAATGGAATATAGATGTTCATATATTAAGAGGTAAACATGGGTTTAGTGACCCATTTTCTAAGAACTATTGTACACAGTCATTTGAAGAAGCGGAAATGTTAGTAGATAACTTTTTGAGAAAGATAAATTATGTTTTTCCATAGGGATTATTTCTTTAAAATAGTTCTTTATTCCTTTTTTGATTCTATATTATTATGAAAAAAGTACTTAAACAACGAGGAGAATATTATGCATGAAGCAGAGGTAAAAGGTATCTTATCAGCTCAAAATGGAATAAATATATACCGTGGCTGTACTCATTTTTGCATTTATTGCGATTCAAGAAGCAACTGCTATCAGATGCATCATGATTTTGAGGATATAGAGGTAAAGATTAATGCACCGAAAGTTTTAGAGAATGCCCTGCGAAGGAAAAGGAAGAAATGTATGATAGGTACTGGGGCAATGAGTGATCCATACATTCACTTGGAAGAAAAACTTGGGAACACCAGAAAGTGTATTGAACTTATTCATTCCTATGGATTTGGATTAGCCATACAGACCAAGTCTGCAAGGATTTTAAAGGATCTTGATTTACTTAAAAAAATTAATCAGAAGACAAAGTGTGTAGTTCAGATGACCCTTACTACTTATGATGAATCTTTGTGTAAAATTATAGAACCTAATGTCAGCACTACAAGAGAACGGTTTGAGGTGCTAAAGATAATGCGTGATAACGGAATTCCTACAGTAGTTTGGTTGAGTCCTATTTTACCATTTATCAATGATACAGAGGAAAATATTCGTGGAATACTGGATTATTGTATAGAAGCGAAAGTACATGGCATTATTTGTTTTGGCATGGGATTAACCTTAAGAGAAGGAAACAGGGAGTATTTCTATAAAAAGCTTGATGAACATTTTCCAGGAATGAAGACTCAATATATAGAAAAATATAACTATGCATATCAGATACTAAGTCCTAGCAATGATAGGTTGATGAATATGATGAAAATAACCTGTAAATCCCATGGTATATTGTGTGATATTGATGAATGCTTCGATTATCTTCATACATTTGAGGAAAGAAATGAGTATGAGCAGTTGATGTTACCTGGACTAGAATAACGGTGCTGTATTAGAGGATAGCTAATACAGCTGGAAAATGGAATATTAATATGCGTGCAATGCTCTTATAGCAGATAACTAACTTAAAGTTATTTAGAATAGACTTTATTTAAGGTATAGTGATTAAAAAAATTAAATCACTAAATACATTAGGCAATGATATTTTTGTGCTAAAAAAAAGATGAATTTTTTAGTAATCCTGAAGAAAATATCGAACAAATAGAAAATTTTAGCCTTGTTTATTTATTGAAATGTAAGTTCTATGAGAATAGTCCAATCCAAACTAATGAAAATTAAATTATTAATGGAGTAGGACTAATTGAAAAATCTATTGATAATATAAAGGGTTTGAGTCCTATAGAAAATCAATCTTTTATTATAAATTTAATTTATGGTGGAGATATAATGAGTACTGTGAAAAAATTAGCTAAAGGAGATACAATCGGTATATTTTCACCTTCTGCACCAATAACATATACCTGTCCTAAACGGTTTGATAAGGCTAAGAAGTATATAGAAAATAAAGGATTCAAGATTGTGGAAGGTAGTCTAACTGGAAAATATGATTATTATAGATCAGGGAGCGTCAAGGAAAGAGCAGCAGAATTAAATAATTTAATTAGAAACCCTGAAATAAAATGTATTATGGCTACGATTGGAGGCATGAATTCGAATTCAATTCTTCCATATATTGACTATGAAGAACTGAAAAGAAATCCAAAGATAATAATAGGTTATTCTGATGTTACAGCAATTTTCTTGCTATATACGCGAAAACAAAAATTAGTACCTATTATGGACCTGCGTTAGTAGCATCATTTGGGGAGTATCCTCCTTTTGTTGATTGTACATATCAATATTTTAAAGAGCTTCTTATTGATGAAACAGAATTTCCATATACTTTAAATACTCCATCCTTTTGGACTGAGGAATCTATAGATTGGGAAACACAAGATAGAGCTAAGGAACAAAAGAAAAATCAGTTAATTACAGTTAATGGTGGAAGAACTCAAGGAAGGTTAATTGGTGGGAATTTAGATACTATGCAGGGAATCTGGGGTAGTGAATATATGCCTATAATAAAGGATGGTGATATACTTTTTATAGAGGATGGATTTAAAGACCCTGGAACTATTGAGAGAAGTTTTTCTTTACTGAAGCTAAATGGTGTATTTGATAAGATTTCAGGAATCATTCTTGGAAAGCACCAAATGTTTAATGATTGGAAATCAGAAAGAAAACCATATGAGATATTATTAGAGGTGTTGGGCTATAACAATTTACCATTCATCGCAGACTTTGATTGCTGCCATACACATCCAATGCTAACTCTACCAATAGGGTGTGAAGTTGAACTAGATGCTACAAATAAGAAAGTAACTATTATTAACAATGACTACAATGAAAATTAAGCATTATGGTCTAATACAAGCGGACTGGCAATGAGTATGTCGGAAGTAAAATTGGCTGAATCAATAAAAAAAGAATATTTTATTTTAGTAGAAGCTATATGATTAGGTGGAAATTAATTAAATAACACTGAGGGAGGTAATTTATGATTCTTGAAAGCAAAAGAGTAGAAGGTAAAAGTCTAACATGGATACTTCGTTGTCCAACAAAATATGATGCAATTGAATTAACTAAATTAAGAGTTGAAATTGATGGAGAAACAGAAAATCTTGATAGAGAATCTGGTGAAGGGTTATTGACTTCAGAAGATTTTGAAAAACTTATTTATGAAGATTCAAGAGCAGAAAAAACTATATTTTTACTTGCAGAAGTAGAAGGTAAAATTGTTGGATTTAACCGCCTAGAAGGAAGTAATTTAAGCAGATTTAAACATAAAGCAGAGTTTGGAATATGCATATTAAAAAAATACTGGGGGCAGGGTATTGGCACCGTATTAATAAAAAACATTTTGATGTGGGCAGATACTGTAGGAATTAAAAAAATTTCATTAACAGTGGTACATACAAATACGAGAGCAATTCAATTATATAAAAGATATGGATTTTTAGAAGAAGGATTATTAATAAAGGATCGTATTCATAAAGATGGAAACTATTATAATACAGTTTTAATGGGAAGATTATTAGACCAATAGATTAAATTGCGGCAGGTGAGGCTGCACAAATTGAACTTGAACGTGTAATGAATTCCCTTGAAAGTGCAGAAGGCTGGGGAAGATGGGATATGGTAGGGGGAGGTTTGCTTGCCACTGCAGCTAAGCACTAACATATTGATGAAGCTAAGGAATATGCACACCATACAAAAATAGCATTGATACGATTTCAGAATGAATTAGCCGATGTAAATTTGATAATGAATATAGATATAAATATTAGTTCTTTTGAAACATTTGCAGATTATTTTTTTGATGGTCTTATATCCGATTGGGTTGTACAATCGAAGATTTGTGAATCATTAGATAGTGTACAGAGTGTTGCAAACAATGTAGATAATGTAATAGGTTCACTTAAAAACAACTTCAATAGTATACAAAACGACTTTTCTTCAACAAAAGAAAATATTAAATTACTTGTTGAGCAAGCATAAATGTAGCTTTAAGAAAGCTATAAAATCTTAACTTTTTTGACAGACAAAAGAGCTATTAATATATTTGATGAGGAAGTGAATAATGTGGAAATATAAAGGTTGGTTACAAGGAAAAAGACCTTGGTAAAATTGTGTGACATTTCAGGTTTATCTGGAATTTTCTTATTCAGATAGTGATTTTTAGTTATTCCTTAAGTATCATTATTAGAATATTGTGGTGTGCAAATGTAATTTAAATGACAACTAAAAATAGGAGGATATATTTATGATAGAAACGAAGCGCCTTTTTATAATTGATGCAATAGAAGCTGATATTGAAACTATTATTAATTTAGAAAGTCACAAGGATAATCGTGATTTTATATGGCTTGGTACATATGAGGAACATAAGGCTGAAATTGAAAACAAAGATCATTTACTTTTTGTATTTAAACGAAAAGAAGATAATTTAATTGTTGGATTTGCATTGATTAAATTAGATTTCAAATCTGAAATCTTTGAATTGCGAAGAATTGCTATTTCTCTTAAAGGAATAGGATATGGAAAGGAAACTATGAATGCATTATTAAAGTATGCATTTGAAGAGGTAAATGTAAACCGTTTTTGGCTAGATGTATATCCTGATAATGCAATAGGAATTAAACTCTATAAAGGACTTGGAATGCATTGTGATGGTGTGCTAAGGGAGAACTATAAATCTGAACGAGGTTATTTGGATCAAATCATATATTCTATGCTAAAAAGTGAATATTTTAAATGAAGTTTATTTGAAAAGGGAGATTGCTATGATGACTCTTATAGTTAGATTTCATCAGGTAATATACATCTTTAAAGGAGATACAAAAACATGAAAATACAATTATTAGGTAACTGCACTATATTATTAACAAGTAAAAATTCGCAAATATTATTTGATCCATACTTTAATAATTCAGGAAATTTATTTTATAAAAGAACCGATAACGTTTCAACATGCTATAAAGATATAAAACATCTTGATGCAATTCTTCTTAGTCATGAGCATTTTGACCATATGGATATTATGTTTTTGAATAAATTCAAAAATAAATGTAGGATATATGCCACAAAGTGGTCACTAAAACCATTGATATTTAGAAGTAAGTTGATTTGGAAAGGTGATGAGTTTGTCGTAGGTGATTTTTCTATAACTGTTGTACAGGCTAATCATGTATGCCCCACTGTTGGATATATTATTAAATCAGAAGGTTTAACATTATATTTTGCTGGTGATACTTATTATGGAAAGTTCATGAAAAATATATCTAAAAAGTATACAATTGATATTGCAATGTTACCAGTAACACGCTATTTTCCTCCCATGACTATGGGAGAGAGAGGTGCATTACTGTGCTTAAAGGAATTAAGCCCTAAATTTTTCATCCCAATGCATCAAGATATTATTCAAAGATTTAGTTTTATTAACTCTACAATATCCATGAACGAACTAAAAGATAAAATAATTTCAGAAAATTTATCAACTAAACTAATCAACTTAAACAATGGAGAAGTTTTTATACCACCTACAATAAAATAAATGGATTTCTTCTGTTTCATCTGCAAAAATTAGTCTCTTCTCTAAAAAAAAAGTTGAAAATTGTTGATAACCAATGTTACGATTCGATTAGTTATGGTATATTAAAAGAAGAATGTCAAATGCTATTCTGTAAGGTTTGGCAAATATCTATAAATGAACTAATAGAAAACGAAATGAAGATATTAAAGAAGTATGACGAAAAGATACAATAATATATCTTAAAATATGTTACAATGCTTGGATATAATATCTGAAGGGGATGTACTTAATGCTTATAATTAGTGCAGTTATTACATTGGTAATGACTGGAATAGTTGGTTATTTATCAAAGTCTAAGGTTAAAACATCTAAAGATTTTATATCAGGTGGAAATAAACTTGGTGTCATGGGTGTTACAAGTATGCTTATGGGTTCAATAATAGGGGGAGCATCTACTGTAGGAACTGCTCAAATGGCATATAATAGAGGCATTGGAGCAGTATGGTTTATATTTGGGCTTTCTATTGCAAGTATAATGTTGGGCTTATTTTATTCAAGTCAGGTAGATAAAAAATCTACAGAAACAATCCCACAGATAATAGGAAATACATATGGCAAAAAAGCAAGAACAACATCTAGTATTTTATTATCCTTAGGTATGTTTATTCATATTAATGGTCAGATTATAGCTTGTACGGCTTTGTTTACTGTAGTGTTCCATATGAGTATTACTAAAACCGCAATAATTGTTGTATGTCTACTTGTAGCTTATGTAGTATTTGGTGGCTTCTGGGGAAGCACAATGGTAGGAGCGGTAAAAACAGTTCTTTTATATGGTACAAGTATAATATGCGGTGCATTACTAATATTTAAATTTAATGGAATTAGAGATATAACTTCTCTATTGCCACAAGAACCATGGTTTAATTTGTTTAGTGGGGGAGTGTCCTCGGATTTAGCTTCTGGAATATCTACAATAGTTGGAGTATTATCAACTCAAACTTATTTTCAAGCTATAATGGCTGGAAAGAATTCTAAAACATCAAGAAGAAGTGCCTTTTTAGTGGCATTTTTAGTTTTTCCAGTTGGAATTGTATGTACAATGATTGGCATGTATATGAGAATTCATCATCCTGCGATTGCACCAAGTGAAGCATTCCCATTGTTTCTTATGAATTATTTAAACCCTGTCCTAGGTGGAGTATGTATTGCAACTGTACTAATATCTTCTATAGCAACAGGAGCAGGTCTAACTTTAGGAATCGCAACTATGTTTGTTCGGGACATTTATAGTCAGTGCATAAATAAAAAAGCGGGAGATAAAAAGCAACTTTATATCTTGAGAGCAACTATAATTTTTATTGGAATTATGTGTTTATTAATAGTAATAAATAATAAAGATTCTATGATACTTAATTGGGGATTCCTTTCTATGATTTTTAGAGCTACACCAATTTTTATCCCAGTTGTTGCCGCAACGTTTTTTAGAAACAATATACGAATTGAAGCTGGTATATATTCTATAATAGCAGGACCACTTGCTAGTTTAATATGGATTTTACTGGGTTTTGAAAAATTAAATTCAATATATATTGGATTAACAATTAGTGCTTCTGTACTCTTAGGTATGAGTAAATTTTATAGCTTTAAATCAGGTATTGAAGATGGCTTAAATAGATAAACAATTTAGAAAGGAGTTTAAAATGGAACCTTTTACAGAAAGAGTTATAGAAATTATAGAAAGCATACCTGAAGGTAAAGTGATGACATACGGTCAAATTGCAGCGATAGCTGGAAGCCCAAGAGGAGCTAGACAGGTAGTTAGAGTTCTTCATTCCTTAAGTGAGAAATATAAATTGCCTTGGCATAGAGTTGTAAATTCAAAAGGGGAGATTGGTCTAAAAGATTATGAGTCTCATAATTTGCAGAAAATGTTTCTCGAAAGTGAAGGTGTAAAATTCACTAGACATAATGCTATAAATCTAGATGAATTTCAATTTCATGGTTATACTAACGTTAAAGGATTTGGATCTTAAGGGGCATAAAAATACTCCATAAGAATTTATGAAGTATTTTTACTATTATATTATGTTTTTGCAGGAGCTAGATTTTTTTACTCCTATATATAAATACAGCAATATTGACAGCAGAGAATCCTACTAAAATATATATTGCTCTAGCAAGGAATGGAACGGACCCAAAGATAAAACTAACTAGATTGAAATTTAATAATCCTAAAAGTCCCCAGTTTAATGCACCTACCAATACAAATATAAATGAAAGTTTGTCTATAATATTTAACTTATACATAATTCCCCCCAAACTATTATAATTGTTCTATTGTATAAATTATATTATAAATATAATATTTTAGAACTATTTAATATTTTCTTTAAAGCGTATATAATATTAAAATTAATGTATTTATGTAATAAAAACTATTTTAGAAAGTGCAATTGAAATATACGAACATTTTCGTTACTATTCATATTATTGTATGTTATAATATGAATGAAATTCGTTTTATATCCTAATACGTACGTGTGGAGGCAGAATATGAGAAATTCTTATAATACACCATTAAATAGTAGATACGCGTCAAAAGAGATGAGTTATTTATTTTCTGATGATATGAAATTTAAAACTTGGAGAAAACTTTGGGTTGCCCTAGCTGAAGGTGAAAGGTTACTAGGAGTTAATATTACACAGGCTCAAGTTGAAGAACTGAAATCCTATGTAGATAACGTAAATTATGAAGTGGCTGAAGAAAAGGAAAAAGAAATAAGACATGATGTAATGAGCCATGTATATGCATATGGGGTTCAATGTCCTACTGCAAAGGGAATTATTCACTTAGGGGCTACAAGCTGCTACGTAGGAGATAATACTGATTTAATAGTAATGAAAAAAGCTTTATTATTAGTTAAGAAGAAATTAGTTAATGTAATTAGTAAATCCTCAAAGTTTGCATTAAAATATAAAGATGTACCTACTTTAGGGTTTACTCATCTGCAGCCAGCTCAATTAACTACTGTAGGTAAAAGAGCAACTCTATGGATTCAAGAATTAGTAATGGACCTGGAGAATTTAGACTTTGTAGTAGATAAGATGAAATTAAGAGGGGTTAAAGGAACAACAGGAACTCAAGCAAGCTTTATGAATCTGTTTGATAATGATGAGAAAAAAGTGAAAGAATTAGATAAATATGTAGCGAAGATAATGGGATTTGAAGATACATATCCAGTTACAGGTCAAACTTATTCTAGAAAATTAGACTCTATAATATTAAATACATTATCAGAAATAGCTCAAAGTGCATACAAATTCAGCAATGATTTAAGATTACTTCAAAACATGAAAGAAGTAGAAGAGCCATTTGAAAAAAGTCAAATTGGATCATCTGCAATGGCATATAAAAGAAATCCTATGCGTTCTGAGCGAATTAGTGCACTATCCAGATATATTATAGTGAATTCCTTAAACCCAGCTATAACAGCTGCAACACAATGGTTTGAAAGGACTTTGGATGACTCCGCTAATAAGAGAATATCCATAGCCGAAGCATTCCTAGCCCTTGATGGAGTATTAAATCTGTATATGAATATAGCTGAGAACATGGTAGTGTATGAAAAAGTTATCGCTACCCATGTAAGCAGTGAACTTCCATTTATGGCTACTGAAAATATTCTTATGGAAGCAGTTAAAAGGGGCGGGGACAGACAAGAGCTTCATGAAAATATCAGAGTTCATTCTATGGCTGCAGCAAGTCGAGTTAAAGAAGAGGGCTTGAATAATGATCTTATAGAAAGAATTATAAATGATGATAGTTTTAAGATGTCAAAGCAAGAGATTCTAGCTATAATTGACCCAGTTAAATTTGTAGGTAGAGCTCCAAGTCAAGTTGTAGAATTTATAGATGAATATGTACAACCAATATTAGCAGCTAATAAAGATGCATTAGGTGTAGAAACTTCTATAAATGTATAAGCCTTAATATTATAAATAAATTAGACTACAAGAAGCTATCAGTAATGAAAACTGATAGCTTTTTAATTTTAACCTGTACAAAATAACATTTAAATAGGGTTTAAAGAAAAAAAATTATATATTTTTCAAATAAGTATGATTTTACCCCCTCTTTTGTAGTATAATAATGTCGTGAAATGTAAGTTTCACGACATTATTATGTTTTTTGGAGGTACTCATGAAATCTGGTATAGAAAATATATATAACAATGATATTCCAAACTTTCTAAATGATTACTTTAATTATCTAGCTACTATTAAAGGTTCTTCTATTAATACTATTGTTGCTTATACAGCTGATTTATCATTACTATTAAAATTCTTAAAAGTTTATAAAGGATTAGAACCATCAGATAAGTCCCTGCCGCTTGAGGAAGTTATTATAAGGGACTTAACCTTAGATACGTTAAAAACCCTTACATTGCAGGATTTATATGCCTTTGTCTCCTATCTTGGGCAGCAAAGAGCTAATGGGAATTATGCCAAAGCAAGAAAAATTGCAGCTATAAAGTCCCTATTTAAGTATTTGACCACAAAAGCTAAAGTCCTAAATATCGATCCAACAATAGATTTGGAGTCACCTAAACTTGGCAAGCGAAGTCCCGTTTTTTTAACCTTGGATGAAAGCAAGACCCTTCTAGATGCTACAACCTCTAGAGATAAGCATTCTATTCGAGATCATAGTATTATTACCTTGTTTTTAAATTGTGGGCTCAGATTATCAGAGCTTTGCAGTATAAACATATCATCTATGAAAAATGATACTTTATCGATTATTGGCAAAGGAAATAAAGAGCGAACAATATATTTAAATAAGGCATCTCTTATAGCAATACATAAGTATTTACCTATCAGAAATGCTGAAATTGAAAAAATTCATGTGGAGGATAAGGATGCCCTCTTTATCAGTGGTAAATTTGGAAGAATTAATAAAAGAACTGTAGAACGAATTGTTAAAAAACATATAGGTAATGCAGGCCTTAATAAAAGTAAATATACGCCTCATAAATTAAGACATACCTCAGCTACTCTTATGTATAAGTATGGTAACGTAGATATTAGAAGCTTACAAGAAATTTTAGGTCATGAAAATATTTCTACTACCCAAATATATACCCATGTAGATAATGAAAAACTAAGAAATGCGGTTAAGTCAAACCCACTTTCTGATGAATAAAAAAAAGAAAAAAGTATATATTACTAGTGATACGTAATATATACTTTTTTTGCATATAATAATAATATTTTTAGTATATATTTATTTGTTTTTTAATCTTATAAGTCCAGGGAATTCCTCTTCAAGAAATTCTGAGTTATCTTCTTCATCTTCGAGAAGCTCTTTGACCCCTTCTATATCGTCTATAAATTCCCAAACCTCATTATTTTCAGGTATAAAATCATCCTTATTTAAATTAGAAAGTTCCTCAGCTGCTAACAATGAATCATAATCTTCAAGCTTTGGGAGTTCCTCAACTTTATTGTAATTACTATCATCTTCTTTAGGTAGGGCAATTTTATCTGTTTCAAAAGAATTATCTTCTTTTTCTTGTAAATCTATTTCCGCAGCATCATTAATATTATCTACTACCTCTTCATTTACCTTATCCTCAAATACCTCATCAATTTTTATAGCTTTAACGTCATAGCCTTCGAGTTCTAAACATTTCCCGCAATTATTACATTTCTTATTTGAATTTAATTCGCAGACTTCACATTCTCCGCAATTATTACATATTTTTTTATCATTAAATATACAATTTTCAGACATACAACACCCCACTAGATTTATTTCAAATACATTCATAATAAATTATTATAACAAATAAGGCTTCATTAATCAACTGTAAAACTCTATGTGTACATAAGTTTAAACTTATACTAACTATGTATTTTTGCATAATTATTCTCAATTAGTTAATTATACCTCTTAACTAGAAAATAGAACATAAGTTTGATGTTATTACATTAATATGGTATAATTCTACTATGAATGAGAGGTGTTTCTATGTTAACTCAAAAAAAAGATAAACAAAGCGAAATATATAATTTTATTAAGGATCAGGTTCAGCTTAAAGGATATCCACCTTCAGTAAGGGAAATATGCGTGGCTGTTGGTTTAAAATCTACCTCTACTGTTCATGGCCATTTAGAAAGATTAGAGAAAAAAGGATATATTCGTAGAGACCCTACCAAACCTCGCGCAATTGAATTATTAAAGGATTCTGTCTTAAGAAAAGAACTAATAGATATACCTATTATAGGGAAAATTACAGCTGGAATACCAATACTCGCTGTTGAGAATGTTGAAGATACCTTTACTATTCCTTTAAATTTTACTAAGACCAACAATGAATTGTTCATACTTAAAGTTTCTGGTAGCAGTATGATTGAAGCAGGAATATTAGATGGAGACCTAGCTATAATTGAGAAAATTAATACCGCTAAAAATGGCGACATAGTAGTAGCTCTTATTGATAATGAAGCAACTATTAAAAGGTTTTTCAAGGAAAAAGGTCATATAAGGCTTCAACCTGAAAATTCATCAATGTCTCCTATTATAGTTGAGGACTGTTCAATTTTGGGCATACTTGCGGGTATTTACAGGAAGTATTAAATCCCTTCTTTTAAATATTTATGAAACAACAAAAGCTTGCAAATGATTATATCATTTGCAAGCTTTTGTTATTTCTTTTGTGGTTATTGCATCCCAACTTAGCGATATAACATCAACAATTTCAGCTTAAAGAAGTCGTAGAAGGGCTTATCATAATTAGAAGTAAATTCTAAGACCTCTGAAGATGCTCCTATAATTCTAATTTCAGCAGACGTTAAAAGAATTTCTCTTAGTTTTTGATGCTCATAGATTTTGAACTTTTTTAGAATATCTCCTATATTCCTTATATTTACAATGATACTTGACAAAAAATATTTTGCCAAGTGTTTTAACAAAATATTTTTTGTCAAGTATTACTAAGATTATAAGTACTATGGATCTCTGTGTTAATGTACCATTGGTAGCAATTTCACGATTGTTCAATTTATGATTCCAAATATTTTCAACAAAAAAACAACGAAAACTCATGAATTTAAGGGTTTTCAATTATATTAAAATTGTTATTTATGTATGAAACGTGTAACAAGGAACTTTCCACTTCACTGACTGTGCAAAATTTAGACCCTTAGCGAGCAACGGAACGCCCCACTACTGTTCAGTAATATAATAGGAATCTAAATATCATCATCTTCATTATACTCAAACAAATCTACATTTTTTATATCTATCATCAAATCTTCAAATCTACTAGATTTTATATCTTCTTCTAAAAATTTATATTCTCCAGCTAATTTATATCTACCATCTTCTAAATTATATACATATACTTTCCTAGACATAGGCGACGCAATCCAGTATTCTGGAACACCAAATTTTTCATAAATATCTTTCTTTTTTATTGTGTCATCTTCCGAATTGCTAGGACTTAAAACTTCTGCTACTAATTGTGGTACTCCTAAAAATCCTCTTTTAAATATCTGTTCTTTATCACAATATACTGCAACATCCGGAACGAGTTCTGCACTCTTACCAGTTATTAACTCTTTTAGTTTATTAAGGTCTTTTTTTACATCTTTAGGATTCTCTTTTGTTAAGAATAAGGCTCCTTCTATAGCCACTTTACATTTACCGTTAAAATAGTGTTTTAACTCAGAATATAGTGCCCCGTTAATTTCTACATGATTATATTGAGGTCTTGGTGACATCATAATATTTCCGTTAATCCATTCCTCTTTTATTAAATTATTCTCCATTCGGCATTAACTCCAATCTATTCTTTTTTAGATATACTATTTTTAGTTGTAACTTTTTCCTTTGTTAAGTTTACCCAGTCTTTCTTCACAAAACATCTTAAAAACTCTCAAAAAATCTTCTTATGATTCAACAAACTCTTATATCCTAAATCATGCTCATTATTTACTTTTCCAATTAAAGAACTTTTTAATTTCTCGTAGATAAAAGCAGCCGTCCTTACTATTTTATCTTTTCAGACACTAAAACTTATTATTCCTTTTCTTAAAGCGATGACCCTTAGACTTTATTTTAATAACACAAAATCCATTTTCTTCATTCTCATATATAATTCTTGCTACTATAACCTCCTATGTATTCCATTATTAATCCACCTATAAATATTATTTTAGACATTGTATTATTTTTTCTGCATATAAACTCTTTCCTTCAATTTAAAAAGTGCAAGTAAAGGACCTTGTGCATAACTTTCATTCTTATATGTTTTTTTCAATTCAAAGTATTTATCATATATAATTGGTATTGCATCCTCACTAGCTAAAAACCCAAGAGCTATACAAATTAGAGATGCACAGTAAGGGCTTCTTACCTTATCTAAAATTTCAAGTAGTTCTTTTGAATAATTTTTTCTACATTGAGGAATTATCTTAGCTGCGTGCTCTATAAATACAGAGTTTCCACTTTTAACAAGCATAGCAATTATTTTAGGAAGCAATTCGTCTTCATTCTCTAAAACCTTCTGATACAAAATCCCATAATTTAAATTATCACACTTTCCTCTCATAGCCTTAAGCACCAATTCAGTATTTGTTTCATTTTTCAATATATTGGCCTCTTCTTCAGATCTATCGGTAATATTCCCAACAAAATTTCTAGCCATTTCACTTAACTGTGGCATTTCAATTACTGAATAAACAAGTTTTTCTGCACTCATTTCTTCAAATACATTTTCATTGAAAAAATTTTTATTTATCATATTTTTGTACATGTATTAATTCAACCCCTTATCCAAATTGATTTCAGAATAAGACCCTTCAAAAGAATCCTCAATTCCCCAGCATCCTACGCCCTTTGTGTTTGTAATTGCCTCTTCAAGTCTATTTTTGAAATGCTCGAATAAATCAACTCTATTTTTTTTATTTATAATATTCACTACCTTATCATAAGCTTCAAATAAATAGTCCACCATATTTTCGCTAATATCACCATATTCATTAATAAATTCCACGCCCATTTCTACTGAAAATAGTATTAAATCAATAATTTGCTTGTCATCCTTTGAAACCGACTTAAAATCTAAAATTATTTTTTGAACAATGGATACCCGTAGCTTTCCAAAACCTTTTTCAGGCAGGAATTCATTTTTTATTTTCTCCTTGCATAATCTCAGTAAATTATCAACGCCAATATCGCCTTTAAGCCTAGCCTTAATAAGGTTTTTAACTTTATCGCTAATCTTATAAGTTTCAACTAGAAGCTTCATAAGTTCTTCTGGATGTAGTTGTTTGAGCTGCTTTTTAAGTTCAGTTATTGATATATTTTTATCTTTTATCATTTGAAGT
The DNA here is from genome assembly GCA_047624165.1 of Clostridium sp. Classification (GTDB taxonomy): domain Bacteria; phylum Bacillota; class Clostridia; order Clostridiales; family Clostridiaceae; genus Clostridium_AD. The sequence continues at coordinate 28,146 of JBLHPD010000035.1, forward strand.
TTCACCCCAACTTATTTTTTACAATTCCATTTTATTTAAAATCACATACCATGCACATTAATCTGTTACTTTATCTAATTCACTATCACACCTCAAACATTTTTGCACTGCATTACTTTTTTCTTCATCTTCATAACTACACTGATCACAATAATTCACCTTACATTTCGGACAATCAAAAATTGCATTTACCTGTCCGCCTGTTCGCTCACTAATTTCTCCTACACTTCCACCACAAAAATGACATTGTGGTATATATACCTTATCGGTTAATTTACCAACATTACTAATCGTTTTTTTAGCCATCCTTATTTTTTCGCACATCCTTCCCTACAATTTCGTCCCATTCACCCACTTAACTCTGAATAAATGCCCTTAAAATTTTTTCTGTTATAATTAACTTATTTGTGTTGACCCCACAGTTAAAAACAATTCATTACCTTGCTCATGTATTTCATAATTAACAATAAATCTTTTATCATTATTAAAAATGTTATCCTTTCTAATAATCAAATTATCAAAGATTTCATTAAAATCAACCTCACCTTGTTTAATATTAGTATTTACACTCTTTAAAACCATCTCCTTTTGTTCTGCCCTATGTTCTATTGGTAATACTGATATATTCCACACTAAGATACCTAATTCAATGATTTTTTTACACATTTCCGTATCATTTTCTTTATCTGTTAAATGAACTACAAATTCCATTATAACCTTTGATAATTTTTTTGATGTGATTTTAGTTTTCTTTGTTGAATTTTTATTTATACTCTTTTTTCTTTTTTTATTAACTGCCATATGTTCCTCCATTATCATTTCCCATAATAAGTTAATCTATTGATTGTTTTAATTCTGGTTGTAGTGCGTCAAAATATAGCTTTATGTAACTGCATTCCTAAGTCAAATTACAACTATAATACTAATAATTATCTAGTGGCTATTTGCTTTTTTACTAAGCAGATTATTACTATAACAAA